>DASPLM010000320.1:0-2140 GCA_035627575.1 Caulobacteraceae bacterium
CTGCACGCCCTGACGCGCGAGATGTGCCGGCTGATGACCGACGCGCTCATGGCCTGGAAGGACGATGCGGGCGTCGACTGCATCCTGCTCGACCACACCGGCGAGCGCGGCTTCTGCGCCGGGGGCGACATCCGCATGATCGCCGAGAGCGGGGCGGGGGACGCGGCCGAGGCCAAGGCCTTCTTCCTGACCGAGTACCGCCTGAACCACCTGATGATGGTGTACCCGAAGCCGATCGTGGCCGTGATGGACGGCATCGTCATGGGCGGCGGCGTCGGCATCTCGCAGCCAGCGGCGATCCGTATCGCCACCGAGCGCACCACCTACGCCATGCCCGAGACCGGCATCGGCCTGTTCCCCGACGTGGGCGGCGGCTGGCACCTGCCGCGACTGCCCGGCCAGACGGGCATCTGGCTGGCGCTGACCGGTGCGCGGCTTAAGGCGGCGGAATGCGTGTCGCTGGGCGTCGCCACCCACTTCGTCGAGAGCGCCTCGCTGCCGGAGCTGAAGGAGGCCCTGCTGGCGGGGCCGTCCAATCCGCAGGCGATCGTCGAGCTGTTCGCCTCTGACCCCGGTCCGGCCAAGGTCGACGACAACCGCGCCCTGATCGACCGTCTGTTCGCCCACGACCGCATGGAGGCGATCTTCACCGCGCTGGAGGCCGACGGCTCGGAGTGGGCGGGGAAGGAGCTGGCGACGCTGCGGACCAAGTCGCCGCAGTCCATGAAGGTCTCCCTGCGCCAGATGCGGGCGGGCGCCGCCATGGGTTCCTTCGCCGACGTCATGGTGATGGAGTACCGCCTGGGCGGCCGGATCGTGCGCACCCACGACTTCCAGGAAGGCGTGCGGGCGGTGATCGTCGACAAGGACCAGACGCCGCGCTGGAACCCCGCAAGCCTGGAGGGCGTGGACGACGCGTCGCTGGACGCCTTCTTCGCGCCGGTTCCGGAAGGGCAGGAGTGGTCGCCCCTGCCCGGGCTGAACGGCTAGGCTTGCTGCCAACGACCGCGTTCCCGCTGCGAACGCCGATACCCGGACCGCGCCTCTGCTGTTAGGGTCTGGCCGCCCCAGGGGAGACTAATCCATGCGCAAGTTCATCGCCGTCTGCGCCGCCGCGCTCATCGCCGGATCGGCCGCCGTCGCCGTGGCCCAGCCCAGGGCCGATTCCTATGCCGCCGCCCTGGCCGACGCCAAGCGTCCGGCCGGCGACAAGGAGCGCGACGCTCGCTCCAGGCCCGCCGAGATCCTCGCCTTCGCCGGCGTGAAGCCCGGCGACAAGGTGGCCGACCTGATGATCGGCGGCGGCTACTACAGCCGGGTCTTCGCCGCCGCGGTCGGCCCGACCGGCTCAGTCTACGCCTGGCAGCCGGCCGAGTTCGTGCGCTTCATGGCCGACTACGCCAAGCCGGTGAAGGAACTGCCAGCCGCCTGGGCGAACGTCCGGGCCTCGGACGCCGCGTTCGCGGACCTGACCCTGCCGCAGGGCCTGGACGTGGTCTTCACCAACCAGAACTACCACGACTTCCACCTGCAGCCGTTCCCGGCCGACACGGCGGCGAAAGTGAACGCCAAGATCTTCCAGGCGCTGAAACCAGGCGGGGTCTACGTCATCATCGATCACCACGCCAAGCCCGGCGCGGGTCTCGGCGTCGCCCACACCCTGCACCGGATCGACGTGGAGGACGTGAAGCGCGAGGTCACGCAGGCCGGGTTCGTGTTCGAGGCCGAGAGCGACTTGCTGCGCGCTCCCGCCGACCCGCGCGACAAGAGCGTCTTCGACGAGTCTATCCGCGGCAAGACGGATCAGTTCATCCTGAAGTTCCGGAAGCCGAAGTAGGCCCGATTGCCCTCATCCCGGGCGTGGCCCGGGATGAGGGCCCTGCCTGTTTGAAGAGGGCGGCAACCCGGGCAAATTCCCTGTTCCGCGCGCAAAATTTCCCTGTTCCGTTTTCCCTGTTCCGATCCTCGGCGCCCGTCGCGCCCGGCCGGTTTGGGCCTGCTCCGAACCAGCGCATGATGGTCGGAGCACGCCAGGGAAAGCCTTATGCCGCAACCGATCGCGCCCGCGCCGTTCGCCTTCAACCCAACCCGAGGTCAGGGCCCGCGGGACCGGCCTGACCACGCGCCCTGCTTTTCAGAA
>DASPLM010000321.1:0-6194 GCA_035627575.1 Caulobacteraceae bacterium
GAGCCCAGATGAACCATCTGGATCGGCGCGCGCTGCCCGGAATCGGCCTCTCGGAATATTGGGTGCGACATTAGCGGAACCAGGGGGGCGGCGCAAACGGACGACGCGTCGCGGCGAAGGCACTCCCCGGGGGCGAATTCCCCCGTTATGGTGACGCCAGTCCGAGTGTGATCCCGGGGGGGACGAGATGTTCAGGCGTTTGCTGACGGCGGCCGCGGCCGCCGTTTCCATGTTCGTTTGCGCCGGCGCGCCGGCCACGGCCCAGGCGCCTGCCGCGCCGGCGCCCCTCGAGGCCTACGGCAAGCTGCCTGGCCTGGAGCAGGTCATCCTGTCTCCGGACGGCGAGAAGCTGGCCTACATCGCCGTCGTCGGCGATTCGCGACGGCTCAATGTCGTGAGCCTGAAAGGCCAGGCCCTGGGCGCCGTCGGCCTCGGCGACCGCAAGGTGCGCGATATCCAGTGGGGCGACAACGACCACATCCTGATCACGACCAGCCAGACCGGGCGGATCTGCACGCTTTGCGACAAGTCCGAAATCTACGTCGCCCAGAGCTTCTCGATCTCGCGCAGGGCCTTCGTGCAGCTGATGGCGAACACGCCGGAAGCCGCGGGAAGCTTTCTCGGCGGGCCGCCGTGGGTGCGCTTCGTCGACGGCAAGGACATCGTGCTCGTGCACGGGTACCTCGGTCCGGACCACGATTACCGTTCGGTGCAGTTTCGGGTGAACCTCGATACCGGCAAGGGCCAACTGTACGACTGGAACTTCGGCGTGATGGACGACAAGGGCTACATCGTCGCCGCCACCCAGCACTTCGCCCGAGACGGCGGCCGCTGGCGCCTGGTCACCGGTATGGAGAGCAAGGGGCTCAAGGAGCTGTACGTCGAGAACGACGTCGGCCTCGATCCGCCGGCTCTGCTCGGCTACGGCAAGACTCCCGGCACGGTGATGCTCCGGGTGCTGGAGGAAGACGAGTATCGCTACTACGAGATCAACCTCGACAGCGGCGCGCGCAACCGTTTCCCGACGCCGCCGCAGGGCGCCGAGCCGATGTTCGACCCGCGCACCGACCGGTACCTCGGCCACCTTGCGCTCAAGGACAACACCTGGATCTACACCTTCGAGGATGCGGAGATCGCCCGCGGCTGGGCCCGGGTTGAGAAGTCCTTCGCCGGCAAGAACCCGCGCATCGTCTCCTGGACACCTGACCACACCAAGGCGGTGATCCGTACCGACGGGCCGGGCGAGACCGGCGCGTTTCTCCTGATGGACCTGACGGCGGGCACGGCCACGGCGATCGGCGAGCAGTACCCTGCGATCAAGGCGCCTCAGGTGCACGAGACCCGCTACATCACCTACAAGGCGGCTGACGGCCTTGAGATCCCCGCCTACCTCACCCTGCCGAATGGCCGCGCCGCGACGGGGCTTCCGTTGATCGTCATGCCGCACGGCGGCCCGCACATCCGTGACGAACCGGGCTTCGACTGGTGGGTCGAGGCGCTGGCGTCGCGCGGCTACGCCGTCCTGCGTCCGCAGTTCCGAGGCTCCGATGGCTATGGCGTGGCCTTCCTGCGGGCGGGTTTCGGCGAGTGGGGCAAGAAGATGCAGACCGACCTGTCCGACGGCGTTCGCCAGCTGGCCGGCCAAGGCGTCGTCGATCCGAGGCGGGTCTGCATCGTCGGCGCCAGCTATGGCGGCTATGCCGCCATGGCCGGTCCCGCCCTGGACCCGGGCGTCTACCGCTGCGCCGTGTCCGTCTCCGGCGTATCCGACCTGCGCAAGATGCTGGCTTGGGAGAAGAACCAGACGGGCGCGAACAACAGCCTCGGCGTGCGCTTCTGGCGGCGGTACATGGGTGCGAGCAGCAATAACGACGGAGCCCTGACGGCGATCTCGCCCGCGCAACTGGCCGACCGCTTCGACGCCCCAATCCTGCTGATCCACGGCAAGGACGATCTCGTGGTGCCCTACGAGCAGTCCGAATTCCTGGCCAAGGCCCTGGCCAAGGCCGGAAAGCCGCACGAGTTCGTCACCCTGCAGGGCGAGGACCACTGGCTTTCCCGCGGCGCAACGCGCCTGCAGATGCTGAGCGCCACGGTCGCCTTCGTCGAGAAGCACAATCCGCCAGCCTGACCGGCGGTTTCCGTTGCCTTCCGCGAGGGCTGGCGATAGACCCAGCGGCTCTACTGGAGCGCCACTTCAATGACGACGTTCGACAACCGCGAGAAAGCCTTCGAGAGCAAGTTCGCCCTCGACCAGGAGCAGGAATTCCGGGCCGTGGCGCGCCGCAACCGCATGCTGGGCCTCTGGGCCGCCGAGCGCATGGGCCTCGAGGGCGATCACCGCGACGACTACGCCAAGGCCGTGGTGAAGTCCGACTTCGAGCAGCCCGGCGACGAGGACGTGCTGCGCAAGGTCTACGGCGACCTCAAGAGCGCCGGCGACAGCGCCACCGAAGGCGACGTGCGCATGAAGATGGACGAGCTGCTGGCCCAGGCCCGCGAGCAGGTCCGTTCGGCCCAATAGGCCCTTACGACAGACGTAAGACCCTCCGGGGCGGCTTACCGCATCGGTAAGCTGACCCCCGAGGCGGCCCGACCGACGCTCTCCCTGTGGCGGGGATGTCCCCGCCAGCCTGAACAGGGGGAGTCACATGAGCATTTCGAAACTCGCGGCCACGTGCGCCGCGGCCTTCAGCACGCTGGCCCTCCTGGGCAGCGTCGGCGCCGCCGTCGCCGTGGCGACCGCCACGCCGGCCGTCGCCGAGGACCGCCGGGTGCGGATCATCAACGGCACGCGCCACATCATGGTGCGCTTCTACGCCTCCAACTCCTCGCGCACGAGCTGGGAGGAGGACATCCTCGGCCGCCGCATCCTCAAGCCGGGCGAGTCCGTAACGATCAACATCGACGATGGCTCGGGCGCCTGCCTGTACGACTTCAAGGCCGTGTTCGACGACGGCGACGAGCTGACCCGCGGCCAGGTCAACGTCTGCAAGATCAGCGAGTACCGCTATACGGAGTAGGGGGCGGCGGCGGTCCGCCCTCGTCCTTCGACAAGCTCAGGATGAGGGCTGCCTTGGGTACGATGAGCCCACTGGAAATCCTCATCCTGAGCCTGTCGAAGGGCGAGGATTTCGGGCCCGCGCGCGGTCCGCAGCCTTCCGGCAAGCAGTCACCGCCGCCCGCAAGACCTCAGCTCCGCCCGAACACCCGCGTGAAGATGGTATCGACGTGTTTCGTGTGGTGGCCGATGTCGAACAGGCTCTCCAGCTGTTCGTCGGTCAGGGCCGGTCGAACCGTTTGGTCGGCCTTCAGGAAGTCGAGGAAGGCGCCTTCGCCGCGCCAGACCTTCATGGCGTTGCGCTGGACCGCCGCATAGGCGTCCTCGCGGCTGACGCCGGCCTGGGTGAGCGCCAGCAGCACGCGCTGGGAATGGACCAGGCCGCCGAGGCGGTCGAGGTTCTTCTCCATGTTCTCCGGGTAGACCACCAGGCGCTCGACCACCATGGCCAGGCGGCGCAGGGCGAAGTCGAGGTGGATGGTCGCGTCCGGCGCGATGCCGCGCTCGACCGACGAGTGGCTGATATCCCGCTCGTGCCAGAGGGCCACGTTCTCCATGGCCGGCACGACGGCCGAGCGGACCAGGCGGGCCAGGCCCGTCAGGTTCTCGGTCAGGATCGGGTTGCGCTTGTGGGGCATGGCCGAGGACCCCTTCTGCCCGGGGTCGAAGGGCTCTTCCGCCTCCAGCACCTCGGTGCGCTGCAGGTGGCGGATTTCGACGGCCAGGCGCTCGACCGACGAGGCGACGACGGCCAGGGCCGCGAAGTAGGCGGCGTGGCGGTCGCGCGGGATCACCTGGGTCGAAACCGGCTCGACCTGCAGGCCCATCTTCTCGGCCACGTACTCCTCAACGCGGGGATCGACCTGGGCGAAGGTGCCGACCGCGCCGGAGATGGCGCAGGTGGCGATCTCCTCGCGGGCGGCGATCAGGCGCTTGCGGGCGCGCTGGAACTCGGCGTGGTGGCCGGCCAGCTTGACGCCGAAGGTGGTGGGCTCGGCGTGGATGCCGTGGCTGCGGCCCACGGTGGGGGTCAGCTTGTGCTCGAAGGCGCGCTTCTCCAGCGCCGCCAGCACCAGGTCCACGTCCTCGACCAGCAGGTCCGTGGCGCGGGCCAGCTGGACGCCGAGGCAGGTGTCCAGCACGTCGGACGAGGTCATGCCCTGGTGCAGGAAGCGCGCCTCGGGGCCCACGATCTCGGATACGTGGGTCAGGAAGGCGATGACGTCGTGCTTCGTCGTGCGCTCGAACTCGTCGATGCGGTCGGAGTCGAAGGCGGCGTCCCGGCCGTTGGCCCAGATCGCCTCGGCCGACTCCTTCGGAATCGTGCCCAGTTCGGCCATCGCCGTCGCCGCGTGCGCCTCGATCTCGAACCAGATCTTGTACTTGGTCTCGGGCGACCAGATGGCGACGGCTTGCGGGCGGGCGTAGCGGGGGATCATGGGCGGGGAGTCTCCGGGCGGCGTGCGCGCGCCTGATCAGCCCGGCGGCTTCGGGAGTCAAGGCAAGGGCCGCTGTTCGATCGCCGCGCTTCAGGCTATGCGGTGGCGTCTCGCGCACAGGAGGAGCGGCCGATGGAACTGGTGATTGGCGACTACAACTGGTCGACGTGGTCGCTGCGGCCCTGGCTGGTGCTGAAGCGGTGCGGCGCGCCCTTCACCGAGCGCCTGATCCACCTGAACCGCGAAGACACCCACGAGAACATCCTCAAGCACTCGCCGTCGGGCCTGGTCCCGGCCCTGAAGGTCGAGGGCGAGGTGATCTGGGATTCCATGGCCATCTCGGTCTGGGCGGCCGAGCACTATCCCGAAGCGGGCCTGTGGCCCGTGGGCGCGCACGAGCGCTGGCTGGCCCGGTCCGCGACCTGCGAGATGCACGCAGGCTTTGCGGCCCTGCGGAAGCAGTGCCCGATGGACCTGAAGCTGCGCACCACGCTGGAACCGTCCGAGGAGACCGCCGCCGACCTGCGCCGGCTGGTCGGCCTGTGGCGCGAGATGCGCGAGCGCTTCGGTCAGGACGGGCCCTACCTGTTCGGCGCCTGGTCCATGCCCGACGCCTTCTTCACGCCCGTGGCCACCAGGGTGCGCAGCTATGGCCTCGACCTCTCGGCCCACGGCGACGAGGATGGCGTGGCGCAGGCCTATGTCGATGCGCTGCTGGAGCAGCCGGACTTCCTGGAGTGGGAGCGGCGCGCGCTGGCGTAACCGCCCCGAAACGGTCACGCTTCCGGCCGGGCGTGAGGGGGCGCGGAGGGGATCGATGAAGCGACTGCTGCCGGTTCTGGCCTTCATGTTGGCGCCCGCCGCGGCCTCGGCGGACATCGACCTCGGAGAGGCGACCTCGGCGCTGCGGGAGGCGTCGGCGCTCTGCCGCCAGGCGCCGCTGTGGAAGCGGGACCTCTGCGGTCCCATGCTGATCGTGGACCCGGCCACTCGCCAGGTCGTGGCCAACCAGGCGGGGCCGTCCCTGAAGCTCCAGGGAGAGGTGTTCGTCGGCGTGCTGCCCGAGGGCTTCCCTGTCGCCAACACGGCGGTCGACTGGGAGGGCGTAAAGTGGACGATGGTCATGGCCGGGCTGCCGGCCGATCGATACGACCGCGCCGCCCTGCTCATGCACGAAGCCTTCCACCGGGAGCAGGAGGCGCTCGGGTTCCCCATGCGCTCCTCGGCGCCCGACCACCTGTCGACGCTGGAGGGGCGGCTGCTGCTGCGGCTTGAGTTCCGCGCCCTGGCCGCGGCGGTGACGGCGAAGGGCGAGGCGGCGCGGCGACTGGCCATCGCCGACGCCCTGGGCTTCCGCGCCGCGCGACGGGCCCAGGCCGGAGCCGGCGCAGAGCAGGAGCGCGAGCAGGAGATCAACGAGGGCCTTGCCGAGTACACCGGCCGCAGGATGAGCGGCGACCCGGCCCTCGACACGCGCATCGCCGGCCTGCTGGCCAAGGCGGAGGCGAAGCCCTCCTTCGCCCGCAGCTTCGCCTACGGCACGGGGCCGGCCTACGGCGTCCTGCTGGACCGCTACGCCCCGGACTGGCGGGCGACCATCACCGGGCGTGACGACCTCGGCGCCCTGCTGGCCGCGGCCGTGAAGGTCAGGCCCGATCCCGCGGCGGTCGACAGCGCGGGCGCGCGCTACGGCT
>DASPLM010000322.1:0-6628 GCA_035627575.1 Caulobacteraceae bacterium
ATGATCACCGACGCCCGGCTGGCCCGCCCGACGGCCCAGACCGTCACCGACGGCTCCGGCGGCCGCGACAGCTTCGCCGCCGTCGCCCCCTTCGGCGCCGCCGCCCTGGACGGGCCCGACCTGTTCGAGGCCTCGATCGTCGAGATCAACCCCGCCATGGCGTCCCTGACCCGCGGCAAGGCCGCAGCCGGCGTGCGCTTCGCCGACCTGTTCGACCCGGCCAGCCTGGCCGAGGCCCGCGCCCGTCTCGAGACCCACCCCGGCAGCCCGATGGAGGCGAACCTGGCCGGCGAGCCGGTGCGCGCCGCGCGCCTGTTCACCGCCGTCGACGAGGACGGCCGGCCGATCGTCTACGTCTTCGACGTCTCGGACCAGAAGCAGCTGGAGCTGCACCTCAGCCAGGCCCAGAAGATGCAGGCCATCGGCCAGCTGGCCGGCGGCGTGGCCCACGACTTCAACAACCTGCTGACCGCCATCCAATTCCACCTGGACGAGCTGCTGGTCCGCCACCCCGCCGGCGACCCGTCGTACCAGGGCCTGACCGAAATCCGGCAGACCGCCACCCGCGCCGCCGACCTGGTGCGCCAGCTGCTGGCCTTCTCCCGCAAGCAGACCGTCAAGCGCGAGACGCTGGAACTGGGCGAGCTCATCTCCATGTTCGAGGTCCTTCTGCGCCGCCTGATGCGCGAGGACGTAAAGCTGGAGACCAGCTACGGCCGCGACCTGCCCATGATCCACGCCGACCGCAGCCAGCTCGAGGCCGCGGTGATGAACCTGGCCGTCAATGCGCGCGACGCCATGCGCGGCCAGGACGGCGCGACGGTTCGCATCAAGACCGCGCGCCTGACCCAGGCCGAGGCCCGCGACCTGGGCTGGACCCACGCGCCCGCCGGCGACGTCGCCCTGATCGAGGTCAGCGACAACGGCCCCGGCATCCCGCCCGAACTGCTGACCAAGATATTCGAGCCCTTCTTCACCACCAAGGCGGTGGGCGAGGGCACCGGCATGGGCCTGGCCATGGTCTACGGCATGGTCGAGCAGTCCGGCGGCCACATCGCCGTCGACAGCAAGCCGGGGCAGGGCGCCTGCTTCCGCATCTTCCTGCCCGAGTACATCCCCACGGCCGAGGAACTCGCCGCGCCCGAGCCGGTGGCCGCCTCGGCCCCGCGCGCGCCGCGCGACCTGTCGGGCGCCGGCAAGATCCTGTTCGTGGAGGACGAGGACGCCGTGCGCGGCGTCGCCGCCCGCCTGCTCCGCGCCCGCGGCTACGAGGTCATCGAGGCCAGCGACGGCGAGGAGGCCCTGCAGCTGGCCGAGGACCACGCCGGCACCATCGACATGCTGATCTCGGACGTGATCATGCCCGGCATGGACGGCCCGACCCTGCTGAAGAAGGCCCGCGGCTACCTCGGCTCGGCCCCGGTGATGTTCATCTCCGGCTACGCCGAGGCCGAGTTCTCCGACCTGCTCGAAGGCGAGACCGGCGTCACCTTCCTGCCCAAGCCGGTGGACATCAAGACCCTGGCCGAACGGGTGAAACAGCAGCTGCGGGCGGCTTAGGGGCAGGCGTTTCGCCCCATGCAGCTCGCTTGCCTTCCCCACGCTGATCTGGCCTCTTCAGGCTGGGAGGAGGCATGATCAGGACGTTTGGCGCGATAGCCGCCACGCTGGCCCTCTACGCGATGCCCGCTCAAGGCTCGGCGAATGCGACCGAAGTCGAGTGGGAGGAGGCGCAGGCTCACCTGTTGACTGAGCCCACTCCCCTCCGGCGACAGCCACCGGACCACTCAGGCATCCAGTTGCGCCTTGCGGTGGCGCCTACCGGTGAAGTGCTGAAGGCGGAAGTCATCGACGGGCCAGCGGAACTGCGAGCGGCGGCCGTCGCGCAGGCGAAAACCTGGCGCTACGAGCCATTCGTCCGCGACGGCAAGCCCGTGAGCGCCGTCGTGGACGCGGCGATTCCCGTCTACGCTCCGGAGGCCTGGGGGCCGAAAAGGTCGTTTCCCAGGGGAGATCCATCGCAGGCTCGGATTCGACTCGAAAGATCCGCCTGCCTCGGCACGTGCCCAGCTTACTCGGTCTGGATATTCGGCGATGGGGCGGTCGTCTTCGAGGGAAAATCCAGTGTGATCCTCGAGCGGGAGATCCGCTACCGGATATCCCGGGAGCGCGCAGCAGCGCTGATCGACCGCTTCCGCGCCGCCGACTTCTATTCGGCCCGGGACAGCTATCGGGCGCAGATCACCGATCATCCCACCTACGCGATCACCTTCGCCATCGGCGGTGAAGAGAAGCGCGTCGAAGACTATGTCGGCCTTGTTGTCGGTATGCCTAGGGTAATCGCCGATCTGGAGCTCGCGATTGACGAGGCGGCGCAGACGGCGCGCTTTATTCGAGGCGATATCGGCCTTCTTCACTGGATGCACGAAAGCGGGATCGATCTGAAAGGGGACGAGGCGGCTCATCTCCTGGCGCGAGTGGTGCATCTGGGATCCGAAGAGACCGTAACAAGCCTCCTGGAGGCAGGGCTCCCACCCTATGGCGAAGCCGAGGCTGGGTTCGGCACAGAAGATTGGCTCCCGGCTGCCGCTATCGCCGCTCGAGACGGGAAGTCCGTCTTGGCGCGCCGACTGATTGCGTCGGGCGCCTTCTCCCGCGACCACCTGGGGACGAACAAGTCGGCGACACTGCGGGCTGCTGCGACCGCGCTTGATCCGGAACTTGTTCGCGACTTGATTGCCTTGGGAGCCGACGTGAACGCATCCGGAGGGGGCGGTCTGACCGCGCTCATGTCGGCAGCTCGAAGCCACCGCGCGTGGGGGCGCGAGGACGCACAACAGGAAATCATCGCTGTCCTCATTTCTGCGGGATCCGAGGTTGACGCGGTGGACGAGAACGGGCGCTCCGCTCTGTTTGAGGCATCCAGACCCGCCGTCGTTCAACAGTTAGCCAAGGCGGGCGCCAACCTGGAAATCCGAGCAGCGGCGAACTACAGGCGACCCAACAACACGCCGCTATGCGACACCTTTTCCGACCTGAACGCGGCACTCCTGATCCGATTGGGAGCTCGCACCGACTCGGTGTGCTGGGACGGCAGGCCGGCGGGAGAACGGTTCCGTGATAAGCGGGACTGGCCCCTCTCGAACGCGGCCCTCCGAGCCAGGGAATAGAACAGCGGGTGCGGCGGTTGCCGGGGCCTGGTGGTTTCCCAACTCCCCGCCTCTAGCCCGTCAGCGCGCCCGGCCTCGGCGGGCCGCCCTTCGGCACGGCCGGGTCGGCGGCGGCCTCGGCCAGGAGCCAGTCGCGGAAGCGGGTGATCTTGGGCGAGCGGCGGCGTTCCTCGAGGTAGGCGATCCAGTAGCCCTGGGACCAGGCGGCGGTCTCCTGGAATGGCTGGACGAGTCGGCCGGCGGCGATCTCGCGGGCGTAGAAGATCGGCGAGCCCAGCGCCACGCCCTGGCCCTCCATGGCCGAGGCGACCTCGACCTGCTGCAGGTCGGCGACGACGAAGGCGCGGCCGTCCCGGTCGGGCGGCGGCACGCCCACCCGCGAGAACCACCGGTCCCACCAGGCCCGGTCCCCGATGCGGGTGGCGCCCAGCAGGTCGCGCGGATGAGACAGCCCGCCCAGCCGCTCCAGCGTCTCGGGCGAACAGAGCGGGGTGAACTCGGACGGGAACAGGTAGACCGCCTCCAGCCCCGGCCACGAGCCGGTGCCGGAGCGGATCGCAACGTCGAGGTTCTCGCGGCTCAGGTCGCTGAGACCGGGGGACGTGTCGACACGCAGGGCGATCTGCGGGTTGTCGATCTGGAAGGCGCCGATGCGCCGCGCCAGCCACTGGATGGCGAAGGTCTGCATGGTGGTCACCGACAGCACGCCCTCGGCCGTCTCGGTGATGTCTGCGACCGCGGCGCTCAGCAGGGCGATGGCCCGGGTCGCGGCCCCCGCCAGACGCTCCCCTGCCGGGGTGGGGACGACTTCCCGCGGCAGCCGCTTGAACAGGGTCTGGCCGAGGCGGCGCTCCAGCGCCTTCACCTGCCAGCTCACGGCCGCCTGGGTCATGCCCAGCTCTTCCGCGGCGCGCGTGAAGCTGTTCAGGCGCGCGGCCGCCTCGAACACGCGCACGCCGCTGAGCGGGAGGGTGGAGAGCGGATCAGACATAAGGCAGGCTTATGGATACAGCAGGAGAACCGCTTTGTCACCGGGGCTGTGAACGCCGATATTCCAGTCACGCCGGAGCCAAGCAAGACCCCGGAAAGCACCGAACGGAAGTCGCCATGAACATCCTCAACAAGTCCAACTGGATGGCCGACGTTGGCATGAGCCTGATCAATGCCATCCTGCTGGCCGGACTGCCCCTGGCGGTGATCGCCATCGCCGTCGAGGCGCTCTGAGCCGCCTCTCTTTCCCCACCCCTGAACCAGGAGAAACTCCATGCCCGTGCTCGTTCCTTCCCCCGTCCATCGCCTCGCCGAAACCGGCCTGACCGTCGCCAAGGTCGTGGCCATCGGCGGCCTGCTGCCGATCGCCCTGGTCGGCCTGCTCGCGCTCGCCCTCTGACGCAGGAGCATCCCGTGGAACTGCCTCACAACCCAGCGGCCAACGCCTCCTTCGGCTGGCTCCAGGTCCTGATCGCGGCCATCGGACGCCCGCCGGCGCGGCGTCCGCTTCAGCCCCTGCTGCTGCCGGCGCCGTCGCCCGCCCGGACCCAATGCTGCGCCTGAGCCGGCGCCCGGCCACGCCGGCGAACATTAACAACCTTTAAGGCCGGGCGGGCCGAACCTGCTTGCCCGGCCCACCGGCGCCGCTTACGCCTTTCCCCTTCGAAATTCGCCAAGCCGGGGAAACGCCATGACCGCCACGCTGGACCGCCGCCGCCTCCTCCTGTCCGCAGCCGGGGCCGCGTCCCTCACGGCGGTTTCGACCCAGGCCTTCGGCCAGGCGCCGGCAGGCGCGCCCGCCGCGTCCGGCGAGGCGGCCAGGCTGAACGCCCTGATGGACCGGATCTTCCAGACGGAGGTCAGCCTCTCTCCGGAGTTCCAGACCGGCCTCGGCATGGACACCGGCGCCAACGCCGCCAACAAGGGCAAGCTCGACGGCCGCACCATCGAGGACCAGAACGCCAGCATCGCGCGCAGCCGCGGATACCTGCGCGACATGAAGGCCATCGACCGCTCGAAGCTCAGCGGCATGGACCTGGTGAACTATGACACCGTGCTCTACCAGTCGGAGACCGGCCTAGAAGGCGCCCGCTTCGGCTACGGCCCGTCGGGCTTCCCGGCTCCGTACTGGATCAGCCAGCTGTCCGGCGCCTACCAGCAGATCCCCGACTTCCTCGACAGCCAGCATTCGATCGGCACGGCGGCCGACGCCGAGGCCTACCTGTCGCGCATGCAGGCCTACGCCGTGGCGCTCGACCAGGAGAGCGAGAAGGCCCGGGCGGACGCCGCCAAGGGCGTGATTCCGCCGGACTTCGCCATCGACCGCACCCTGACCCAGCTGCGCGCCCAGCGCGGCGCCCCGACGGCCCAGAACACCCTGGTCGCCTCGCTGGCGCGCCGCACGAAGGAAAAGAACCTGCCGGGCGACTGGGAAGCCCGCGCCGCGCGTATCCTGGAGCAGACCGTCAACCCGGCGCTGGATCGCCAGATCGCCCTCGTTGAAAGCTGGCGCCCCAAGGCCACCCACGACGCCGGCGTGTGGCGCCTGCCCGACGGCGCCGACTACTACCAGTGGGGCGTGAAGCTCAGCACCACCACCGACATGACTCCCGAGGACGTGCACCGCATGGGCCTCGAGCAGGTGGCGGAGATCTCGGCCCGCATCGACGAGATCCTCAAGGCCAACGGCTTCACCGACGGACCGGTGGGCAAGCGCGTCGCCGCCGCCATCTCGCAGCCCCGGTTCATCTACCCCAACACCGAGGCGGGGAAGGCCCAGCTGCTGGCCGACCTGAACGGCCAGATGGCCGAGGTGAACAAGATCCTGCCCGACTACTTCGGCCACATGCCCAAGGCGGCGCTGGACATCCGTCGCGTTCCCCCGGCCATCGAGGCCGGCGCGCCGGGCGGCTACTACCAGGCGGGCACGCTCGACGGGTCGCGCCCGGGCGCCTACTACATCAACCTGCGCGACACGGCCGAGTGGCCCAAGCCGACCCTGCCGACGCTCACCTGGCACGAGGGGTCGCCCGGCCACCACTTCCAGATTTCGCTCGCGCTGGAAGCCCAGGGCGTGCCGATGCTGCGCCGGATCATGGGCTTCGGCGCCTTCCAGGAAGGCTGGGCGCTCTATGCCGAGCAGCTGATCGACGAGACCGGCTTCTACAAGGACGATCCGTTCGGCCGGGTAGGCTACCTGCAGTCCCTGCTGTTCCGGGCCGTGCGGCTGGTGGTCGACTCCGGCCTGCACCACAAGCGCTGGAGCCGCGAGCAGGCCATCAGGTACATGGTCGACACCCTCGGCGACCAGGAATCCAGCGTCACCACCGAGGTCGAGCGCTACTGCGTCTGGCCGGGCCAGGCCTCCAGCTACAAGGTCGGCCACGCCAAGTGGGTCGAGGTCCGCGAGAAGGCGAAGAAGCGCCTCGGCGCCAAGTTCGACATCAAGGGCTTCCACGACGCCGGGC
>DASPLM010000323.1:0-3276 GCA_035627575.1 Caulobacteraceae bacterium
CGGCCGAAACGATGAAGAACAGGGTGGCCAGGATCGCGGTCGTGCGGGTCAGCAGGTTGCCGGCGCCGCGCGCCGTCATGAACCCGCCCGAGCCGCCGCCCATGCCCAGGGCGCCGCCTTCGGACCGCTGGAGCAGGATCACGGCGGTCAGGGCGACGCAGATGATGATCTGGATGGTCAGAAGGATGTTCAGCATGACGTTCGGCAGGTGGGCGCCACGGCGGCGCGGATCAAGCGGCTGCCTCTAACAGAGCGAGGCCGGAAGCGCCATAGGCGCGCTTGGCGCACTCACAGCGCGCGGATGATGCCGAGGAAATCGGCCGCCTTCAGCGAGGCGCCGCCCACCAGGGCTCCGCCGACCTCTGCGGTCGACAGGATCTCGGCCGCGTTGGAGGGCTTCACCGAGCCGCCGTAGAGGATCGGCATGGCGCGGCCATGTTCGCCGAAGCGCTCGACCAGCACGCTGCGAATCGCGGCGTGGACCTCGGCGATCTCCTCGATCGAGGGCGTCAGGCCCGACCCGATCGCCCAGACCGGCTCGTAGGCCACGGCGAAGGCCCGGCCGGCGAGGCTTTCGGGAAGCGAGCCGGTGACCTGGGCCTGCACCACGTCGACGGCGCGGCCGGCCTGGCGTTCCTGCAGGGTCTCGCCGACGCAGACGATGGGCTCCAGCCCCGCGCGCAGGGCCGCTTCGACTTTCGCGGCGACCAGGGCGTCCGTCTCGCCGTAGCCGGCGCGCCGCTCCGAATGGCCGAGAATGACGAGGGTCGCGCCCGCGTCGGCCAGCATCTCGGCCGAGACGTCGCCGGTGAAGGCGCCGCTGGCTTCCGCGCGGCAGTCCTGTCCCCCGATCTCCACGACCGACCCAGCGGCTTCGCGGGCGATGCGCTCCACCAGGGTGGCGGGCGGACAGATGGCGACCCGGGCGGCGGCGGCGGCCTTCAGGTCGTCCGCCAGGGCGCGAACCTCGGCGGCCGAGGCCGCGAGGCCGTTCATCTTCCAGTTGCCGGCGATCAGCGGGCGGGGTGCGGACGTGTTCATGGCGGCGCCAATAGCCGGTCGCCGCCGCTTCGCCAAGCCGGCCGCGCCGCGGCGCGCTTGCCGCGCCCCGGCTTGCTCAACTATACCCGGGGCCGACACACGGCGGCGGCGAAGAGCCTTCGACCGCACTCCGTCCGCCGCCCATAAGGTACTTCCCCGCCCATGCTCGCCGTCGTCCGCTCCTTCTCGAAGACCATCTTCGCCAAACTCCTGCTCGTGCTGCTCATCGTGGCCATGGCCGGGTTCGGCATGTCCGGCGTGCTGCAGGCCCAGTTCTCCAAGGACGTGATCATCGCCGGGGACCGGGAGGTCTCGCCCGAACAGTTCGTGCAGATGTTCGACAACCAGCGCGAACAGATGAAGCAGCGGCGGGGCCAGGACATCACCCGCGAGCAGATGATCGAGGCCGGCTTCCACCAGCGGATGCTGCAGGAACTGGCCGCGGAGGAGTCCTACCTGGCCTGGCTCGGCCGCATCGGCGTCCGGCCGGCCGACGAGCTGATCGTCGAGCAGCTGCGCCAGTCGCCGCGCTTCTTCAATCCCGTCACGGGCGCCTTCGACCAGACCGAGTTCGACAACTTCCTCAGGGAAGCGAAGATGACCCGGCAGCAGTTCGACCAGACGGTCCGCGACGGCATCGCCATCGAACACTTCAGCCGCGGCATGGGCGCGGGCGTGCGCCTGCCCCGCATCTACGGCGCCATGCAGGCCGCCTTCGGCCTGGAGCGCCGCGACGCCAGTTGGATCGCGGTCACGCCCCAGTCGGTGGCGCAGCCGGCCGCGCCGACGGACGCCCAGCTGCAGGCCTTCCTGACCGAGAACAGCGCCCAGCTGCGCCGGCCCGAGTACCGCGAACTGACCGTGGCCCTGTTCACGCCCGCGTCGGTGATGGGCACGGTGACGGTGGACGAGACGCTGATCCGCCGGACCTACGAGTTCCGCAAGGACGCGCTGTCCCAGGCCGAGCGCCGCACCTTCGTGCAGATTCCGGTGAAGACGGCGCAGGAGGCCCAGCGCGTCATCGCCGGCCTGCGCGCCAACCAGGACCCCCAGGCGGTCGCCCGCGGCATCGGGGCCCAGCCGGTGACCTACCAGGACCGCCCGCGCAGCGCCGTGCCGGACCGCGCCGTGGCGCAGCAGGCCTTCACCCTCCCCGTCGGCCAGGTGTCCGCCCCCATTCAGGGCGAGCTCGGCACGCGTTCGGTGATCAAGGTGCTGGGCGTGTCGCCCGGCCGTCAGGTCACCTTCGAGGAAGCCCGGCCCGAGATCGAAGCGGGGCTGAAGCGCGAGGCCGCCGTGCAGAAGGTCGACGACAACGTCCAGGCCTATGAGCGCCTGCGCAACTCGGGCGTCGGCATGGTCGAGGCTGCGCGCCAGACCGGCGGCGTGGTCAGGGACCTGCCGCCCGTCACCGCCGAGGGCGCGCTCCCCAACGGCCGGCCGCTCGGCGCGCCGCCGGCCCTGTTCGCCGCCGGCTTCGCCCTGGCCGCCGGGTCCGAGAGCGACTCCATCGAGGACGCCGGCAACGGCGAGTACTTCGCCGTGCGCGTGCGCCGCGTCCTTCCCGCCGGCCTGCCCAAGCTGGAGGAGGTCAAGCCGCAGCTGACCCAGGCCTGGATGCAGCGCGAGATGGTCCGGCGCATGGAGGCCAAGGCCCAGGAGCTGGCCGGACGGCTGCGCAAGGGCGAGAGCCTGCAGGCCGTGGCCGCCTCGGCCGGCCTGTCGGTGCAGACCGCCAAGGACATCGAGCGCGGCCAGAATCCCCAGCTCGGTCCGCAATTCCTCTCCGAGGTCTTCCTCAAGAAGGCCAACGACGTCTTCGTGGCGCGGATGCCCAGCGTCGCCTTCGCCGTGGGCAGGGTGGAAGCCATCACCACGCCGCCGGCCGCCCTCGCCGCGCGCATGGCTGAGGACCGCCGCCCGCAGATCAGCAACGAGTATACCGGCCAGATGGCCGAGCTGCTGCGCGCCGCGACCCGCAACCTGATCAAGCCGCGGGTCTATCCCGACCGCGTGAACACGGCTCTGAACATCCAGGAGCCGGCCGGGGGCGCGGTCGAGGGCGACGCCAAGAAGTGATGAGCATCGAGCCCTCGTTCGAGGCGTTCGAGCAAGCCTGGACCGCCGGCCGCCCGCAGGTGCTCGCCCTGCGGGTGGTTGACGACCTCGAGACGCCGATCTCCGCCTATCTCAAGCTGGGGCGGGACCGCCCCTACGCCTTCCTCTACGCGTCGG
>DASPLM010000324.1:0-4207 GCA_035627575.1 Caulobacteraceae bacterium
AGGGGCGGCCGGAGCGCCGGAGGGGCTGAGACCCGCCGCGCCCCGGCTGACCAAGGAAGCGGCTGCGACCTTCGGCGGGTTCGTCTCGCCCGCCGGACGCGAAGAGGCGGGCGGTCGCGGCGCGGCTGCGTCCGGGGAAGAGGGGCGCGGCCGGCGCGGCGAGAATTTCGTCGTGGATCCGAACCCCCGGACACTGCCTGCCCGCCTGCGGACGACGTCCCCCTTCTTCTACCGGGAGGGCGAACTCGCCAGGCTGGCGGCGCTGTTCAATCACCCGCGCCGGGACGGCATGCTGGTCGTCCTGTCCGGAGAGACGCTCTCGGGCAAGACCGACCTCATGCGCCGGTTCGCGACGACGCTCGCCGAGCAGCAGGGGACCGGACTGGCCCTCCTGCACGTGGACCTGGCCGGCGCGAACTGGCCCCTGCGCGCCCTCTTCCTGTCCGTCCGGGGCCCGGATCAGTTCACGGGGCCGGCATCCGGCGCGGGCGCGGGCGTTCCGGAGGAGGACGACGACCTCGAGGATCTCCAGCTGCGCGCCGCCGAGTTCATCTCGAGCCATATTCCGCATCACCTCAGCGGCCGGCGGCTGGTCTGCTTCTTCGAGAGGTTCCACAGCATCGCCGGGAAGCAGGCGAGCGTGGACCAGGTACGCGGCATCCTGGAAAGCGGCACGTTCGGAGCGGCCTTCAATATCCTGGAAAGTCGCAGCCCCGTCAGCCCGACGCCCGGGCTGCCTCCGGTGGAGATACCCCTCGGCGCCTTCGAGGCGCCGCAGGCGATCGAGTTCCTGGCAAGCCTGGGGATAGGGCGCGATCCGGCCGGGGAGGCGCTCGCCATGGTGCCCGGGGAGGACATCCTGCTTCCCGGCATTCTCGTCGGCGCGGCCAACACCTTCGTCGGAGCTCCCCACCCCGTCTCGCCGCCGGATCTGGCCATGGCGCTGATCCGGACGACCTCCGAGATCGCCTGGGACGCCGTCAAAAGGGTCTGCGACGGCGACGGGCTCGCGCCGGGGCCCGCGATGCTCAGCCTGATGGCGATCTCGGCCTTCGACGGGATCAGCATGCCTCGGGACATGCTGGAGAAGGTCGGCCTGGCCGAAGCGCCGTGGCGCAGCCTGCAGCGCCTCGACTGGGCGCGGGCGTCGGAAGGGGTGACGCTCCATGGCTTCGGCCAGGATGCGGTGAGGGCCGCGGCCACCGTGGTCCTGGCCCACGACCGGGATCCCCTCGTGCGCGCCGACGAGTTGATCCAGGCCATCGAGCGCGTCGGCATGGAACTGTTCTCCGACGGCCGCGTCCGCGCCTCGCCGGTGCTGGACGGGACGGTGGCGTGGCTGAAGCGCCACGCTCCCGGGGCGTCCGGCCTGCGGTCTCGGCTGGAGGCCATCCTCGAACAGGACGCGGTCGGCGATGCGGTGTCGCCGCTGCCTCCCGAGGAGGAGCGTGAAGCGGCCCCGGGGTTCCTGCAGCAGGGGCGCGACGGCGACCTGGACGCCGGCCTGGCGGCGCTGTTGCTCTACGCGCGTGCGCCGTACGACCTCGAGGCCGCCGACGGGGCCCAGAAGGCCGCTTTCGTCGACAGTCTGGAGACAGCAACGGCGCTGGTGCGCGGCCGAGGCCGGCTCAATGCGCGCCAGCTCGGCGCGCTGGACACGGCCCTGTTCGTCGGTTCGCGGCGCTTCCACCTCTTCCAGGAGGCGCTCAAGGCGCGGGAAGCGGTCATCGCGGCGCTGGAGGCCCAGGAGCCCGAAGCGCGCGCGGCCGCGGACCAGACTTGGATTGCGGCCTGGCTCAGCTTGCTGCTGGGCGCGGCGGACGGCGCCCTGGGCGTGGGTCGGATCGACGACGCCCGGGCGCTGACGACGCGGGCCATCAGGACCGTCGAGGAGACCGACAGCTGGTGGCGGCCCGGATCCTGGAAGCACTGGATGCTCGCGCGCCTCGCCCTGCTGCGGGAGCGGCTCGCCGCCGGCCTGGCCGAGCAGAAGGCGGCGCTCCTCGACGCCGCGGAACACGGGCTCGAGTGTGTCTTACTCACGCGCGGCGATCCGAGATGCGTCCGCTTCTACCTGCGCGTGGTGCGGCGCCTGGTGCACACCGAGAGGGAAGATCCGCTGCGCAAGGAGCACGTGGATGCGGCGCGACTCCATCTGGAGCGCATCCTCGGGGCGTCGGACCGGTGGAACGTGTCCGTACGGGCCCAGTTCGCCGCCCTGATGCGGGTCGAGGCCCGCCGGGCCTGGGACCAGCTGTACCAGAAGACCCGGGCGACGGACGCGCTCAAGCTTCTCTGGACCGGTCGCGCCGGCGGGCGGGAGGAGGTCGAGGGCGAGCCGCGGGCGTGCCTGGTTCAGGCCCGGCTCCAGGCCTTCCTCGGCGACCGTCCCGCCGCCCTGAAGAGCTGCAACAGGTCGATCGAGTTGGCGCCCACGCCTTCGGCCTGGAACCTCAAGCTTCGCCTGCTCGACGGGGCCGACGGCGGCGAGCGCGACTGGGCGGGCGAGCCGCTGCTGAGGCTGGCGGGGGCCGCTCCGGGGATTTCAGGCCCGCTCCGCGCCGCCATCAAGGAACTCGTCGAGTGGACCCGCCAGGAAAGGGCCTGGACGCGATCGTACGGGAAGGTCCTGTTGTGGACGATCCAGCGTAAGTGGCGCGCGCAAGGCAGCATCGAGCGATGGGTGGCCCAGCAGGCGGAGCGGCGCGGGATCAGCTACGCGACGCTTCAGGCCGCGGAGAAGATCAAGCTGCTGACCCCGGCCCACAACCAGAGGGAAGCGGAGTTGAAGGCGATCGAGAAGCGTTTCGGTCCATCCATCCCCCTCACCCTGGCCCGGTTCGAGACCAAGGCGCAGTACATCCGGTCGGTATCGGTCGTCACCGGCAAGGAGCCGGACCAGGACGCGGCCCTGCGGGTGATCGACGAAGGACTGGCCCGATGGCCGGGCAGCCACATCCTGCAGTTCGCCAAGGCGGAGTACCAGCGCTACACCTGGCGGCATGAGGCGGCCATCGTCGGCTTCCGGTCCGTCATGGGAGCCGCGACGAGCGGAGATCTGCGCCGCCGTGCGGCGGCCGCGCTGGCCCGGACGCTCCACATCGTGGCGGCGAACCTGGAGGAGGAGGAGACCAGAACGGCGCTCCTCAGGGAAGCCCAGGCCCTGGCGACGGAGCTCGTTCGCAGCGACGAGGATCCCCAGAGCATCGCCATCCTGAGGGACCACATCGCCTTCGAACTCGGCGAAGAGGTCGACTGGAGCTCGCTGGAAGACGTTTTCGAGCGCGTGATCGGCAGGATCGACGGGATCCGGAACATCCTCTTCGGCGACTTCGACGACGTCCTGTCCCAGGAAGGCCCGGCGCCGGAGTCCCTGGCCGAGGCCCTTAAGACCAACTACGCCGATCCTGACACGCTCGGCCTGGCCGGGCTGCTCTATCTGCGGCGGGCGGAGACGGGCCGGGGCAACAACCGGCCGGAGGACTTCCGGCGGGCCGTCGCCCTCTTCCGGTCCGAGGCCCTCATCGAACGGTCCTGGGAAGGCAGCGAGCGGGCGGTCACGAGTTTCAGGAACGCCCGCGCGATCCTGTCCGCTGCGGAGGCCTTCGGTACGGTCAACCCGATCGAGGGGCTCACCACCGAGGGCAAGGCGGACCAGCTCGCGGTCGCCGAGGCGAAGTTCAACAGCACGGCCACCAGGACTACGGGCGACTTCCGCTCCGCGGCGCGGAAGTACCAGGGAATCGCAAGCCGGCTCGGCGCGAGTCTGCGGGCGGGACCATAGGCCGAGCGGGGGCCTTCAGAAGCGAAGCCGCCCAGGCGCCGTGGATCACGCGAGGCGAAGGGACCCTCAGCCGCCCCGGCTCAATTCCAGCAGGGCGATGTCGGATTCGTCGCGGAGCTTGCGCGGGAAGACCAGGGCGCCGGTGCGGGGGTCCACCGCGACGGTGGGCTTGCCGGCGACGCTCGGCAGGTCCGCCAGCTTGCGCTCCGCGCCCGACCACGGCCGCAGCCACAGGGATGGCGTGGGGCCTGCTCGCACATGGTACAGGCCGAGCGGTCCGGCGGCCCAGGCGTCGTGCGGTCCCATGCGGATGTCCGGCGAGACCAGGGTGGCGATCCCGCCCCGGGCGGGCAGCCGCCACAGGCGGGCGTCGTCGGCCCTAAGCCCGTACAGGACGCCGTCGGGCCCGGACCGGATCGTGCG
>DASPLM010000325.1:0-3769 GCA_035627575.1 Caulobacteraceae bacterium
CCCGCTCCTCCGTTGAGGGCTCCGGACTGTATGAAGAAAGAGCGCGCCGCCAATTCTTGAACGAAACTGTTTCGTCCCCAATTCAGGCCGGGCCAGGGAGGACCGGCGCGCCGCGGTCAGGCCTGGGCTGCCAGCATCACCTTTAGGTCCTCGCTGATCGCCTGGGTGAAGGGCGCGTCGTAGGCGCCGAGGATCGAGCAGGTCCAGCCCGTCTCCCACACCACCCAGCTGTCCCCGTCGATGCCCGAATTCGAACCGCCGCCGCCGTGGCCGCGCACCGTGCGGCCGCCGACCGCAGCGTTCTGGAAGCCCATGCCGTAGCCGCGCAGCCCGCCTTCCGCGCGGGCGCTCATGGCGTCGGCCCGCGCCCTCGGCAGCAGCGCGCCGGCGTGCAGGGCGCGCAGGTAGCCCGTCATGTCCCGCACGGTCGAATAGCCGCCCCCGCAGGAGTTGCCCCGGAAGCCGGCGAAATCGCGGTTGGAGCGGCGTGCGGTCAGGCCGAGCACGTCGTCCTCGCCGTAGCGGTAGCCGACCACCTTGCCCTCGAACGCGTCGGCCCCGTTGAAGTGGCCGCTGCGGAGCATGCCGGCCGGGCGGTAGACCTGCCGGTCCAGCTGGTCGTACCAGGTCCCCTCGCCCACCGCCTCCAGCACCGCACCCAGCACGACGAAGCCCTCGTTGCTGTAGGCGCTGGACGTGCCCGGCGCGAAGGCGGGATCGGCCTCCCAGAAGTAGGGCAGCAGCTCGGTGACGCGGGTGTAGGGCGCGGTCTTGTCGTAGCCCGGGCGGCTCCACAGGTCGCCCAGGCCCGCCGAGTGGGTCAGCAGGTGGCGGATGGTGATGGCTTCGGCGGCCTTGCGGTTGGGCCAGCGGGGCAGGACCTCGGCCAGGGTGGTGTCAGGCTTCAGGCGCCCGGCGTCGAAGTGCCGACCGATCATCAGGGCGGTGAAGCTCTTGTCGGCCGAGCCCAGGTGGAGGCGGCTGTCGGGCGTGATCGCAGGCCCCGACGCGCCATCAGCGCGGCCGAAGCCCGCCTCGTAGACGGCGGTCCCATCGGGCGCGCAGACCCGCAGGGCGCCGCGAAATTCGTCGCGCTCGACGGCGAAGCGAAGGCGCTGGTCGATCGCCTCCCGAAGCTCGGCCCGGCTGGCCGGTCTGTCGAGCAGCGCCGCGTCGTAGGCGGTCGGATGGGCGATGGTCATGACGGCCCAGAGCTTGTCCGGCGTATGGCGGTCGGGGATCGCGATGACATCGCGCTCGCGGGCCTGCCGGCGGGCGCGGACCGTCACCAGCTGTTCGCGCGGACCCTGGCGGACGCCGACGTAGTCGAGCCCGCCGGAGACCTGGAGCACCTTCTCGAAGTCGGCGTTCCACTCATCGGCGGGGCGGCGTTTGCGCGCGGCCTCGCTCATCCATGCGGATACGAAGCCGCCCCGGGCGGCGCGGTCGTTCACCGCGGCGACGAAGGCGCGCGCCATCGGCTCCCACGGGCTCGCCGCGGCAATCCCCCGGGACGAAACGGCGACCGAGACCGCGGCGGCCGAGCCGGCGATGAAGGCGCGGCGATGGAGGAGGAGGGACGGACGGCTCATGGGAGGCTCTTCTTGGCTGTTGTTTTCCCAAGGGATAGCCAGCGGAACCGCGTTCACCGAGTGAATACGCCGTAAGCTTCGCCGTCAGTCCTCCTCCACCTCTTCGTGGCGCAGCAGCCTGGCCTCGGCGGGGTTGATGGTCGGCGGGCCCAGGGCGAGTTCCCGGGCCAGTTTGCCCTGGTCCAGCTCGCCTTCCCACTTGGCCACGGCCAAGGTCGCGACGCCGTTGCCGACCAGGTTGGTCAGGGCCCGGCACTCGCTCATGAACCGGTCGATGCCGACCAGCAGGGCCAGCGCGACGATCGGGATATCCGGCACCACCGCCAGCGTGGCGGCCAGGGTGATGAAGCCGGCGCCGGTGACGCCGCTGGCGCCCTTGGAGGTGATCATGGCCACGCCCAGGATCACCAGCTGCTGGGTCAGGCTCAGCTCCGTGTTCGTGGCCTGCGCCAGGAACAGCGTGGCCAGAGTCATGTAGATGTTGGTGCCGTCCAGGTTGAAGCTGTAGCCCGTCGGGATCACCAGTCCGGTGACGCCCTTGGAGGCGCCCAGGCGCTGCAGCTTCTCCATCATCTGCGGCAGCACGCTCTCGGAACTGGAGGTGCCCAGCACCACCAGCAGCTCCTCGCGGATGTAGGCGAGGAAGCGGAAGATCGAGAAGCCGACCCACAGGCCGATGGCGCCCAGCACCAGCACCACGAACAGCAGGGACGTGGCGTAGAAGGTGGCGATCAGGCTGCCCAGCTGGACGAGGCTGCCCAGGCCGTACTTGCCGATGGTGAAGGCCATGGCCCCGAAGGCGCCGATGGGGGCCAGCCGCACCACGATGTGGATGATGGAGAAGAACACCTTGCCGGCCGCGTCGAAGCCCTCGGCGACCTTGTGGCCGAAGGTCCCCAGCCGCGTGCAGGCGAAGCCGGTCAGGATCGCCACGAGCAGCACCTGCAGCAGGTTCCCCTCGGCGAAGGCGGAGAAGAAGCTGGTCGGGATGATCTCCAGCAGGTGGTCGACCAGCGACATGTCCTGCGCCTGCTTCGCGTAGCCGGCGGCCACGGTCGGGTCGAGCGTGGCCGGGTCCGCGTCGAAGCCCCGGCCCGGCTTGACCAGGTTGCCGACCACCAGCCCGATCACCAGGGCGAAGGTGGAGACCACCTCGAAGTAGATGAGCGCCTTGCCCCCGACGCGGCCGAATTTCTTCAGGTCGCTCATGTGGGCGATGCCGGCGGCCACGGTGACGAAGATCACCGGGGCGATGGTCATCTTGATCAGCCTGATGAAGGCGTCGCCCAGCGGTTTGAGCGATGCGCCGAACTCCGGCCAGATCGCGCCGACGGCGATGCCCAGCGCGATGCCGATGAGGACCTGCACGTACAGGACCTTGAGGTGACGGAAGATCTTCACGCGCGCGGCTCCGGCAGGGAGTGCGAGCTAGCCCCATGTGTGAGGCGGCGTCGAGCGTCGAAAAGCGGACCGCCTCCGAATTCCGGAGCCCGAAGCCCCTCCCCGGTCCGGGCTTCGGAATTCGGAAAGGACGCCTCCTCGGGAAGCGGCCCCCTACTTGGCCAGACGGTGGTCGTAGCTGATCACCCGCGCCAGCTTCCACGCGCCGTTCTCGTTCTTCCAGAGGTTCACGAACCGGCCGGTCTCGACCAGCGCCTCGGGCCTGCCGGGGGTGAGCTTGAAGAAGCGGTGGTCGCCCATCTGCACGGCGCCGTAGTTGTTGATCATGTGCAGCTGCAGACTGCCGGGCACGAGTTCGCGGCGGGCGCGGTAGTTGGTCCCGGCCTTCTGGCCCTCGCACATCTGGCGGACGCCGGCGATGAAGGCCGCGCCGCTGTCCGCCGTCTGGCCGCCCTTGTCGTGGTAGAACTCGAAGTCGGCCGCGACCATGGTCGCGAGGTGGTCCGCGTCGCAGCGGTCGAACAGGGCGGCGAACAGTTCCTGATCCCGCGCGGCCAGGATCTCGAACACCTCCGTCGTGGGCGCGGCAGCCCCTTGTGTCTGGGCGACGGCCGGGGCGGCAATGGCGGCCGAGGCGGTGGCGATCAGGGCGAGGCGACGCATGGGCGGGCTCCTTTCCGGAAGTCTCGGAGCGGAGCCGTAGCAGCCTCGGGCCGGGTTTCCCCGTTAGGAATAGGTCATGACATCGGCGTCATGCGTGCAGGTCCCGAACGACA
>DASPLM010000326.1:0-10493 GCA_035627575.1 Caulobacteraceae bacterium
GGCAAGATCGACAAGAAGGTCCTGAGAGAGCGCCTGAAGGACTACCGCCTGCCTTCCCTCGAACCCGTCAGCTAGGAGGCCGCCCATGGCCGCTCGCAGAGGCGTCGCGCCCGTCATCGTCCAGGTCGCATTGCTGATCGGTCTGCTCGGCCCGCTGCTGATCCTGGCCGGCGCGCTCGGGACCAAGATGGGCCTGATGGACTGGAAGACCGGCTTCGGCGTGCTGACGGTCGGCTGGGCTCCGAAGGCGGCCATGGTCGGGTGTGCGACCGGACTGGCGGCCCTGGTCCTGGCCTTCACGGATTTCCGGCGCCTCGGCGTGATGGCGCTGGTCGCCCTGGTCGTGCCCGCCGCCACCTTGGGGATGTTCTGGAAGTTCCGGGCCACCGCCCAGGCCCTGCCGCCGATCCACGACGTCGCCACCGACTGGCGCGAGCCGCTGGGCTTCTCGCGCGGCATCATGGCTGAACGGGCCGGGGCGCCCAATCCGGTGGAGGCCGATCCGCGCGTGCCGGCGGACTCGAGGGGAGAGTGGGCCGGCATGCGCGTGGCCGAGATCAACGCCCGCACCTGCCCGGGGGCCAAACCGGCGAAGGGCAATCTCAGCCCGGACCGCGTGGCCGAGGTGCTGGAGGCGAACGGCGTCCAGGTGAAGGGGCGCGCGCCCTGGCGCGTGGAAGGCACGGCCGAGAGCTTCTGGTTCGGCTTCAAGGACGACGTGGTGGTGCGTATCCGCCCCGAGGCCACCGACGTGCGGTCCATCAGCCGCGTCGGTCGCTCCGACATCGGCGCCAACTGCAGGCGCGTGACGAAGATCGTCGAGGCCCTGAACGGCGCGAGCTAGTCAGGCCAGCCGATAGGCCGACTGCAGGTCCGGCTCGCCGTCCGTGCGCACCGCCCCGATCCGGGTCAGGTGGACGAGGTGGGCCAGGACCGAGTGGGCCGCGGCCGGCCAGAGCCGCTGGTCCACCGCCGCGTAGATCACGGGCACCATGTCGGCGATCCGGCCGCGGCCCGCCGCGACCTGCTGCAGGATCTGCTCCTCACGGTAGCGGCGGTGCGCCGCGTAGGCGGCCAGAAAGGGCGCAGGTTCGGTGATCGGCGGCCCGTGGGTGGGCCACAGGGTGTCGAAGCCGCGCGCCGCGATCCGCTCCAGGCTGGCGTAGTAGTCCGCCATGTCGCCGTCCGGCGGTCCGACGATCGTGGTCGACCAGCCCATGACGTGGTCGCCCGAGAAGAGGGCGTTCTCCTCGGCGAGGGCGAAACAGAGGTGGTTCGACGCGTGGCCGGGCGTGGCGACGGTCTCCAGCGTCCAGCCGGGTCCCCGCAGGGTGTCGCCGTCCTCCAGCACCACGTCCGGCCGGAAACCGTCGTCGTCGGCTTCCTCGTGGGCCGTGCCGCCGGCCTCTGCGGGCTGCGGGGGAGGGGCCGCGCAGACGGGTGCGCCGGTGGCCCGCGCCAGCGGCCGCGCCAGGGGCGAGTGGTCCGCGTGGGTGTGGGTGACCAGGATATGGCTGACGGTCTCGCCGGCGAGAGTGGCGAGGAGGGCGTCGAGGTGGTCGTCCATGGCCGGCCCGGGATCGATCACCGCGACCTTGCCGTAGCCCACGATGTAGGTGCCGGTGCCGGTGAAGGTGAACGGGCCGGGATTGCGCGCCACCACCCGGCGGATCAGCGGCGAAACCTGGTCTGGGCGCCCGTACTCGAACTCGAAGTCCCGCACGTAGGGGATCGCTGGGGGGATCATCCGGCTCCCTCGGCTGGCCTGCGCCTTGCGTTTACGTTTCGTAAAACCTTCGGGGGAAGCATCAGATGGCCGTCGCGACCGCGCTTTTTGTATCAAATCGGCTCCAGCGGCTGACCGCCGCCTTCCTGTGTCTCATGGCGATGCAGTTCGTGCTGGCCAGCTGCGGGCACACCGAGTTCACGCCGGGCTTCGCCGGCGCGGGCGCCTTCGTTTCCATCGAGCGCTAGAGGGGGAGGCGCGACAGGTCGTAGCCCGCCTTCGCGCCCAACTCGACCAGTTCGTCGCGCCTGCGCCGTCCAGCCGCTGCTTCCGCCAGGGCCCAGGTGGAGATCGACCGCGTGCCGGACCGGCAGAAGGCCAGCACCGGCGCCTCGGCGGAGGCCAGGGCCTGCTCCATCGCCTCGACTGCGCCGGGCCCGATCGCCGAAACCGGGGCGTCGATCCAGCTCAGTCCCAGCGCCTCGGCCCGGGCGCGCAGCGTCGCCGCGGCCGGCTGACCGGGTTCCTCCCCGTCGGGGCGGTTGTTGATGACCGTGCGGATGCCCTCCGCGGCGGCGGTCTCCAGGTCAGCCTCGGAAATCTGCGGCGAGACGCAGAAGTCGTCGTGGACTCGACGGAATTCAGCCATGCGCCGCTACTTCTCGCGCCGCGCGCGCACCGCCCGCTGGCCGTCGATGTTCATGAAGTAACTGCCCAGGGCCGCGCGCCGGATTTCGGCCTTTGACCCCTTCTTCGGCGGCGAATTCACCGCTTCGCTGTCGACCTGGCGCCAGACCTGGCCATCCGTCATGACCAGGAACCACTTGCCGCCCTCGCCGCGGTACGCACGCTCGACCACGAGGCTGACATCGTCGACCTTCACGGGCGCCTCGCCGCGGTCGAAGACGTTCAGGCCGCCGACGTCGAAGCCGAACAGCGACCGCTTGGCTTCGCGGACCTGGGTGCGGTCCATGACCACCAGTTCTCCCGAGCGCTCGGCCGACTCGATCGCCGCCGCGGCGTCGTCGTAGCAGGCGAGCCGGGCGGTCTGGTCGGCGACTGCGCGGCATTCCGACAGCCGCTTCAGGGCCGCCGCCCGCGCTCCCGTCTCCGTCGCTCCCGGGGACTGAGCCGCAGCGGGGACGCCGAGCGCCGCGAGCGCGAGAACGGCGGCGCCGGCCGCCAGGCGATTGGTGCGGACTTTGGTCATGCGTAGGTTCCCGGCCTTGGACAGGGGCCCATTGAATAGGGCCCGCCACGCATTGCGCAATCACCTTCCTTTCCAGGGCCGGCGCGAATCGCGGGCCACGCTCGGCAGGGGGGCGCGTCGGCGGTCGCGCGGGCACGGATCAGCCGGCTTGGCCGGCGTCGTGGGGCGGGAGTCAGGCGGCGTGGTTTGCGCGCGATTGCGGTCGTCGGCTCCCCTGCACCCCCTTCTGTACAAGGGATTATCCCCATCAAGGCGAAGCTGTGGCGGATTTGCGACAGAACCCGCCCAACAGATTACACGGGTTTAATCGTCCGTTGACCCCGCCGCGGCCATCTCCCTAACGTGCAAGCATCCGGAGGCGTATCGCTTGCGGGCTATTTCGCTGTGGCGAGGCGAGGGGGGCGTCTTCTGACGCACCGTTCGGGGCGCCGGGCTCAGGAGGATAGAAGTTGAAAACCCAAACCGCTCGTCAGCGCCTGTTGGCATCGACGATCATCGGCGGCGCGGCGTTGATGGCCATCACGGCCACGCCGGCGTTCGCCCAGGAAGAAAGCACGGAAGTCGAAGCCGTGGTGGTCACCGGCTCGCGCATCGTCCGCCAGGACTTTGAAGCGATCAGCCCGGTCACGACCGTCGGCTCCGAACAGCTGGAGCTGACCGCCACCCTGACCGTCGACACGCTGCTGAACGAACTGCCCCAGATCGTTCCCGGCAACACCCGCACGTCGAACAACGCCGGCGGCGAAGAGTTCGCCACCATCGACCTGCGCGGCCTCGGCACGAACCGCACCCTGGTGCTGGTCAACGGCGAGCGCGTCCCCGGCTCCTCGACCACGGGCGTGGTCGACCTCAACACCATCCCGGCCTCGCTGATCGACCGGGTGGAAGTGGTCACCGGCGGCGCCTCGGCCGTGTACGGCTCGGACGCCATCTCCGGCGTCGTCAACTTCATCCTGAAGGACGACTACGAAGGCGCCGAACTGACCGCCACCTACGGCTCCTCGTTCGACGGCCACGCGCCGGAGTTCGAAATCAACGGTCTGCTCGGCGGCAACTTCGCCAACGGCCGCGGCAACATCACCGCCTACGCCGCCTACTATAACCGCGACAAGGTCTCGCAGAGCGAGTTCGAGTTCTCGCGCGTCTCGGCGGCCGCCTGCTACGACGGCGGCAACCTCTACGTCTGTGACACCGCGGCGGAAGCGGCCGATTCGATCGCCAATGGCGGGTTCGTCGCCTTCGCGGGCGGCTCGGGCACGCCGTCCTGGGGCTGGATCGCCAACAACGGCAGCCACACGGCCGGCGCCGACGGCATCTTTGGCACCGCCGACGACGTGATCACGGGCAACCCCTTCAACCCGGCTCTGATCAACGCCAACCCGCTGACCTCGGGCCAGTTCGCCTCCTACGACCACGACTGTAACCCGGCCACGCCGAACATCTTCTACGGTCAGGCCGCTGGCCTGCCGTCGGCGAACGGCAATGCCAGCACCCGTCTGCAGCTGTCGTTCAACGACGCCGGCGCGCTCGAGCCCCGCAACCAGTTCGGCGCCTGCGGCGTGCCGGATCGCGCCGCGGGTTCGTCGCGCTACAACTTCGCGCCGGACAACTACCTGATCATCCCGGCCGAGCGCTTCAACCTGACGACCACGGCGACCTACGACATCACCGACACCCTGCGGGCCAAGGTGATGCTGTCGTTCGTCAACTCGACCCAGGAAGTGCAGCTGGCGCCGACCCCGGCCGTCGGCCTGTCGGTGACCCTGACCCCGGCGACCATGGCCCTGATCAGCGCCAGCGCGCCCGATCTGGCCGCGGCTCTGGCCTCGCGTCCGAACCCGACGGCGAACTTCAACATCGACCGTCGCTTCAACGAAGTCGGCACCCGGAACGGCTTCAGCGAGAACAACTCGTTCTACCTGCTGACCACCCTGGACGGCCAGTTCAACGACAACTGGAACTGGTCGCTGACCGGCAGCTACGGCTCGAACCGCTTCGACAGCCGCGGCATCAACTCGGTCAACGAGACGGCCCTGCTGCAAGGCCTGGCCGGCTGTCAGACCCCCGCCGGCGCTCCGCTCGGCAGCCAGGCCCTGCCGGGCTGCGTGCCGATCGACATCTACGGCCCGGGCACCCTGACCGACGACATGGTCGACTTCCTGCGCGTCAGCACCTTCGCCGAGACGCAGGTGGAAGAAAGCCGCATCGCCGGCTTCGTCCGCGGCGACCTGTTCGAACTGCCGGCCGGTCCGGTGGCTGCGGTGTTCGGCTTCGAATACCGTGAGACGGCCATCGACTTCCGCGTCGACAACGAGCAGCGCACCGGCAACATCTTCGGCTTCAACGCCATTCAGGATGTGTCGGGCGCCATCGACGTCACCGAGCTCTACACGGAAGTCTCCGTGCCGCTGGTGAAGGACGCGCCGTTCGCCCAGTACCTCGGCCTCGAAGGCGGCTACCGTCTGTCGGACTACTCGTCCGTCGGCGAAGTCGAGACCTTCAAGATCGGCGGCGAGTGGGCTCCCGTTGACTGGCTGCGCTTCCGCGCCGTCTACAACGAAGCCACCCGCGCTCCGTCGGCTCTCGAACTGTTCCAGAACGGCGACCAGGGCTTCCCGTCCTACACCGACCCCTGCAACAACGCGACCGGCGCCGTGCTGGCGTTCTGTAACGCCCAGAACCCCGGCTACGCCCCCGGCTACGCCACCTTCTTCCAGAACAACTCGCAGGTGGAAGCCTTCGCGTTCGGCAACCCGAACCTGAAGCCGGAAACCGCCGAGACCTGGACCGCCGGCGTCGTGTTCCAGCCCGACTGGTTCCCGGTCGGCACGTTCCGCGCCACGGCCGACTACTACAACATCGAGATCACCGACGCCGTGTCCACCCTGGGCGCCGGCTTCTTCCTGAACGACTGCTACATCAACCAGGACATGACCTCGTGTGCCCGTATCGTCCGTGACCCGGTGACCGGCGAGGTCGACTCCGTCGACACCACCATCACCAACCTGGGCGTGATCTCCACCGAGGGCTGGGACTTCCAGGCCGAGTGGACCGTGAACCTCGAAGACACCTTCCTGCCGATCCCCGGCCGCCTGCGTGTCAACGAGCTGCTCTCGATCGTCGACAACTACATGATCGATGGCGTCGACTACGTCGGCTACACCTTCGCCTCGATCGGCGGCGCCTTCTTCGACTGGAAGTCGACCCTCTCGGTCTACTACAGCCTCGGCGACTGGACCGCGTTCGCCCGCTGGAGCTACGTGCCGGAACTCACCGGCATCAGCTTCGGCATCCCGGATCCGCAGCCGGAAGCGAGCTACGTCGACGCCTCGGTCCGCTGGAACGTCACCGACAACTTCCAGCTCACCGGCTTCATCGGCAACATCTTCGACGAAGAAGCCCCGCAGACGACCGAAGGCCTGTTCAGCCAAGCGAACACGGACCCGCAGGTCTACCGCGTGCTGGGCCGCACCTTCTCGATCTCCGCGAAGCTCCGCTTCTAAGAGACCGAAAGGTCGACGAGACTACGAGCGGCGGGCTTCGGCCCGCCGCTTTTCTTTTGACCGCAAGGGCGTCGGACGCGGCGGACTGGCGGGACTCGGCGACAGTGGGTATGTGCCCACCCGATGCTGTTCCTCCTCTCGCCGGCCAAGTCCCTGGACTTCTCGCCCGCGCCCGCGCCCCATCCGTCATCCCGCCCGCGGCTGATCGACGACGCCGCGGTCCTGGCGCGGCGCGCCCGTCGTCTCACCCGGGCCGACCTGCGCAGGCTGATGCACCTCTCGGACGCCCTCGCGGACCTGAACCGCACGCGGTTCCAGGCCCTCGATCCGACGGATGACGACACCGGGTTGCAGGCCGCGTTCGCATTCAACGGCGACGTCTACGCCGGCCTCAGGGCGCGGACCCTGGACGCCGGCGACCTCGCCTGGGCCCAGGGGCGCCTGCGGATCCTGTCGGGCCTCTACGGCGTGCTGCGGCCGCTCGACCGCATCCAGCCCTACCGGCTGGAGATGGGTGTCCGGCTGAACACCCGCCGCGGGACCAATCTCTACGACTTCTGGGGTGACCGGATCGCCCGGGTCCTGAACGACGACCTGGCCGGCCAGGCCGAGCCGACGGTGGTCAACCTCGCCAGCAAGGAGTACTTCGCGGCCGTCGATCTGAAGGCGTTGCGCGCCCGTGTCGTCTCGCCGCGGTTCCTCGAGGAGCGCGATGGCGAGGCGCGGATCGTCAGCTTCTTCGCCAAGAAGGCGAGGGGCGCGATGGCGCGGTGGGCCGTCGAGCGACGCATAGAGCGCGCCGAGGACCTGAAAGGCTTCGATCGGGACGGCTACCGCTTCCGTCCGGACGTCTCCTCCGACGAAGACTGGGTGTTCGCCCGCGCGCAACCCTGAGGGGCGCCATCTCGCGCCCGCAGCATTTTCGCCCTAAAGCCTGCTAGATATCCAAGAGTGATGTTCGACATGTTCGGTTGGTTCCGCAAGAACAGCGCGCCCCAGGCGCCGCTCCCCGCCATTTCCGACGAGCGCGGGAGCGACGTGGAATCCCGCATGGGGCCGCCGGATCCCTTCGCCAGCCTGCACGGCCAGGCGGCGGTCATCACCGGCTCGACGTCCGGCATCGGCTGGGCCATGGCCGAGGCCCTGGCCTGCCGTGGCGTCAAGGTCCTGCTCAACGGCTTGGGCGATCCGGCCGAAATCGAAAGCAACCGCCGCAGCCTCGAGGTCCGCACCGGCGCAGCGGTGCGCTACCACGGCGCCGACATGACCCGGCCGGGCGAGATCGCCGAGATGGTCGCCTACGCCCATGCCGAGTTCGGCCGGCTGGACATCCTGGTGAACAACGCCGGCGTTCAGCATGTGGAAGCGGTCGAGACCTTCCCGCCGGAGCAGTGGGACCGAATCATCGCGATCAACCTGAACTCGGTGTTCCACGCCACCCGGGCAGCCGTGCCGCTCATGAAGGCCCAGGGGCGTGGCCGCATCGTCAATGTCGCCTCGGCGCACGGCCTCGTGGCCTCGCCCTTCAAATCGGCCTACGTGGCGGCCAAGCACGGGGTGATCGGGTTCACCAAGACCGTGGGCCTCGAAGTCGCGACCAGCGGGATCACCTGCAATGCGATCTGCCCGGGCTATGTCATGACCCCGATCGTCAAGAACCAGATCGCCGACCAGGCCCGCACGCGCGGCATCTCCGAGGACGAGGTGGTCAGAACCGTGATGCTGGCGGCCCAGCCCACGAAGCAGTTCGTCACCTTCGACCAGCTGACGGGCCTGCTGCTCTACCTGGTGTCCGATGCCGGGGCCTCGGCCAACGCCTCGAGCTATTCCGTCGACGGCGGCTGGACGGCCCAGTAACAGTGGCGGCGCGGCGCACCGTCCGCGACATCCGAGCTGAACGCGCCGTGACCCAGACCCGACGAGCGACTGCCTTCACCACCGCCGACGCCGCCATGGAAGCGGCCCGGGCGGCGCGTCAACGGGGCGAACTGGCGGCGGCGCTCGAGGCCGCCGAGGCGGCCGCGGCCCTGGCGCCCGACCGGCACGACGCCTGGGTTCTGCTCGCCGCCGTGGCCAGCCGGGCGAACCGTCCGGAGCGGGCGATGGAGGCGCAGTTGCGCGGCCTCCAAACCACTGACGATGCGGTGCAGCAGGCGCGGCTCGATGCAGACCGCGCCTGGATCCTGGCCAACCTGGGCCGGATCGCCGAGGCGGCGGCCCTGGCGCGCCGGGCCGCACCCGCCCTCGAATCGGAGCCGGTGGCGCGCGGCATCGTCGCCGCAACCCTGGCGACGGCCGGCTTCAGCGAGGAGGCTGTGCCCCACCTGCAGGCCGTGACCGCGGCCTTTCCCACCCGGCCGGATCTCTGGTTCAATCTCGCCGTCGCCTGCCGCACCCTCGGCAGGCTGGACGAAGCCGAGGCGGCGCTGGAGCGCGCCATCGCGGTCGGCCCGGGCTTCCTGCTTTCCTACGAGATGCTGGCAGGGCTGCGCAGCGCCACGGCGGAGAAGAACCACGTCGACCGGTTGCGGAGCGTCCGGGCCCGGATGGCGCCCGGGCGGGACGCCGCCCGCATCGACTACGCCCTGTTCAAGCAACTCGACGATCTCGGCCGCACCGCCGAGGCCTGGCCCGTGCTCCAGCGCGCGGCGGCCGGGGCCGCCCGCACGGCAGACTGGTCGGAGGCGCGCGACCGCACCTTCGCCGACGCCACCATGGCGGCCTTCCCGACCGACCGGCGAGCGACATCGACGGGTTCTCCCCGCCCGATCTTCATCGTCGGCCTGCCGCGCACCGGCACGACGCTGCTGGAGCGCGTGTTCTCGGCCCACAGCCGGGTGCGGGCGCTGGGGGAACTCGACGCCTTCGGCCGCGCCCTCAAGGCGGCGGCGGGACAACCGCACCTGCCGTACGTCGACGCCCCGGCCATCAGGGACATCGACGGTATCGACTGGGACCGGGTCGGGCGTGCCTACCGGACCGAGACGGGCGACCTGGGCCAGGGCGCGGAGGTCGTCGTGGACAAGCTGCCGCTGAACTTCTGGTACGCGGGGGCGATCGCCGCGGCCCTTCCGGACGCGGTCATGGTGCACCTTCGTCGCGAGCCGATGGACACGCTGTTCGGGGCGTACAAGCTGAGTTTCGGACCGGCGTTCGACTGGTCGTACCGCTTCGAGGACCTGGCGGGGCACTACCGCCAGTACCGCCGCCTCGCCGACCACTGGCGCCGCACGCTCGGCGACCGGTTCGTCGATCTGCAGTACGAGGCGCTGGTGCGGGATGCAGCCGGGGTGGTCCCGACGCTGCTGCAGCAGGTCGGCCTGCCGTTCGAGGAGGCCTGCCTCAGCCCGCACCTGGCCGAGGGATCGGTGCAGACCCCCAGCGCCTCGCAGGTGCGCCAGCCGATCACCGACCGCAACGTCGGCGCCTGGCGGCGCTACGCCGCCGAGCTGGAGCCCCTGCGGGCCTTGCTCGAGGCCGACGGGTTCGTCGACGCTCAGGGCGACGGCGTTCCCTGGTCCGCCTGACGCCGGCGCCGCTACCCGCCGCAGCGCCCGTTGATGCAGGGCTGGAAGCAGGCGTGCCAGGCGGGGTCGTAGATGCGGGCCGGGCCGCACACCTGCAGGCAGGCGGCGATGTCGGCCTGGGTGCACTCGGCGGCCACGGCGTGGCCGGAGGTCATGGACAGCAGCGTCGTCGTGGCGACGAGGCCCGCGAGCCGGGCGTGGAAGCTGATCGAACGTTTCATGGTGGGCCGTCCTCGGAAGGCGTGCGTTACCCCGACGGCCAGAGCCTGCCACCAACGCGTCCGGCGGTTTTGGTTAAACTGGCGGTTGCACGCTCAACAGTCTGTGATCGGCCTCAGCCGACGAAGCCCGCCGCCCGCCTGAGGCGGTCGTTGATGGCTTCTCCGAGGCCTTCATCCGGGATCGGCGCCACCGCGATGACGGCCGGCTTCAGACGGTCGGCCTCGCGCAGCATGCGGAACAGGTTGGCCGCGGCTTCCCTAAGGTCGCCGGCGGCGCTGAGGCTCATGTGGCCGGCCACGCCGCCG
>DASPLM010000327.1:0-8078 GCA_035627575.1 Caulobacteraceae bacterium
GTGAGGAACCCCGCCCTGCCCCCCGCCCCGCCCGAGGCGCCGCGCGACTGCCCTCTGTGCCCGCGGCTGGTGGCCTACCGCGAGGTCAACCGGGCCCAGAACCCCGGCTGGTTCAACGGCGCAGTGCCGTCCTTCGGCGACGAGGCGGCGCGGCTGCTGGTGGTAGGCCTCGCCCCCGGCCGCACCGGAGCCAATCGGACGGGCCGCCCCTTCACCGGCGACGGCGCCGGGGTGCTCCTCTACGAGACCCTGATCAAGACGGGTTTTGCTACGGGGCGCTACGAGGCCCGCCCCGACGACGACGTGCGGCTGGTCGACTGCATGATCACCAACGCCGTGCGCTGCGCACCGCCCGGGAACAAGCCCGAGACCTTCGAGGAGAACACCTGCCGGCCGTACCTCGCCTCCCGCATCGACGCCCTGCCGAACCTGAAGGTCATCGTCACGCTCGGCGACGTCTCGCGGCGGAATGTGCTGAAGGCGCTTGGCCTGAAGGCCTCGGCCGGCATCCCCGGGCACGGCACGGAATTCACAGCGGGGCCCTACGTGGTGCTGAACAGCTATCACTGCTCGCGCCTCAACACGAACACGGGACGGTTGACGCCGGCCATGTTCGAGGCCGTGTTCGCGCGGGCCCGGGCGTTGCTGGCGTGAGCGCCGCCGAGGTCGGTCCGCGCCTCAGCCGCGGTCCCGCATCAGCCGCGCCTTGTCGCGCTGCCAGTCGCGCTCGGCGACGGCCTCGCGCTTGTCGTGGGTCTTCTTGCCCTTGGCCAGCGCCAGTTCCAGCTTCGCGCGGCCCTTGTCGTTGAAGTAGAGCTTCATCGGGATGAGCGTGCGCCCTTCCCGCTGGACAGCGCCGATCAGCTTGTCGAGCTGCTTGCGGTGCAGCAGCAGTTTCCGGTGTCGCCGCGGCTCGTGGTTGAAGCGATTGGCGTGGCCGTAGGGCGGGATGTCGGCATTGACGAGCGTGATCTCGCGCCCCTCCACCGCCGCGTAGGACTCCGCGATGTTGGCCCGCCCGTTGCGGAGCGATTTCACCTCGGTCCCCGTCAGGGCGAGGCCGGCCTCTACCGTCTCCTCGATGAAGTAGTCGTAGCGGGCCCGCCGGTTCTCGGCGATCAGCTTCCTGTTGGACGGTTCGGCCACGTCAGCCCACCCCGGCCTCGGCCAGCGCCGCGTCGATGCGCGGCTTCACCGCGTCGGCGCAGGGGCCGAGCGGCAGGCGCACCTCGTCCGAACCCAGCCCGAGTTTCGCCAGCGCGTACTTGGCCGGCGCCGGCGAATTGTCGAGGAACAGGGCGCGGTCGAGGCCGATAAGCCGGTCCTGCCAGGTCAGCGCCGTGGCGAAATCGCCGCGCGCCGCCGCCTCGTAGCGCGCGACGCAGGCTTCCGGCGCGACGTTGGAGGTGACCGAGATCACCCCGTGGCCGCCGTGGGCCATGTAGCCGAGCAGGGTCGGGTCGTCGCCGGAGATGAGCGCGAAGCCCTCCGGTACGGTGCGCCGCATCAGACTGGCTCGGGCCAGGTCGCCGGTGGCGTCCTTGATGCCGACGACGTTGGGGAGGGGCGCGAGGCGCTCGACGGTCTCGTTGGCCAGATCGACGCCGGTGCGCGAGGGCACGTTGTAGAGCACGACCGGCAGCTCTACCGCGTCGTTGATGGCGGCGTAGTGGCGGTACATGCCCTCTTGGCTGGGCCGGTTGTAGTAGGGCGTGACCACCAGGGCGGCGTCGGCGCCCACGGTCTTGGCGTGGCGCACCAGGTCGATTGCCTTGCCCGTCTCGTTGGCGCCCGCGCCGGCGATCACTTGGATGCGCGCAGCGCACACCTGCACGCACAGTTCGACGATGCGCTTGTGCTCCTCCAGCGACACGGTCGCGCTCTCGCCCGTGGTGCCGACGGGGACCACGCCGTGGACGCCGGCGGCGACCTGGCGCTCGACGAGCGCGGCGAAGGCGGCCTCATCGACCGCGCCGTCGCGGAAGGGGGTGACGAGCGCGGTGATGACGCCCTGGAACAGGGGCTTGGCCATTAAAGATTCAACCTTGGACTGGCGGCCGCGTCATGGAGCGGCCAAACTGTCCCCTGATGCTAGGGGCGGAGTTGCTGCGCTGCAACGGGCTCCGGGCAGGCGCGTGAGGGAGATGCCGGATTTGAACGTCTACGGGAAGTTTCTGCTGCTGGCGCTCGCCGGCAACCTGGCGTCTCCAGCGGTCGCGCAGACCCCTTCTGCGGCGGGGTCCGGCCAGGCGATCAGCTACCAGCGATCCGGGCTTTCCATCTCCGACGCCGACGCCCTCCGCTCGGCGCTGCGCGCCGCGCGCGGCCAGGAATCGGTCGAGGTCCAGCGCCTTCGCGAGGCCATGAACGATCCCGTCGCTCGCCAGATTGCGCAGTGGGCGCTGGTGGACGTGATGGGCGAACGGATGAGCTGGTTCGAGCTGGATTCGGCCCGCCGCGACCTGAACGGCTGGCCGCGCGCGGCCTCGCGCCAGGCCGCGGCCGAGAAGGCGATGGAACGATCACCGCAGGACCCCGCTCGCGTGGTGCAGTGGTTCGACGGCGCGCCGCTCCAGACGGCAGAGGGCGCGATGGTCCTGGCGACCGCGTTGCAGGCGAGCGGCCGCACGGCCGACGCACAGACCCTGATCCGCACCTGGTGGCGCGAGCGCCTGTTCGACGAGGCGATCCAGGAGCGGATGCATGCCCGCTTCGGCTCCTACCTCACCCAGGCGGATCATGTCGCGCGCCTGGATACCCTTCTGCTGGGGCCCCAGGGTCCGGCCACGTCGGCCATGCTCGCCCGCGTTCCCGCCGAGTACGCCGCGCTCGCCGAAGCCCGCCGCGCCCTGCGCCAGAACCGCGGCGACGCGGCCGAGCGGTTCCGTGGCGTCCCGGCCAGCCTGGCCAATGATTCCGGCCTGGCGTTCGAACGCGCCCGATCCTTCCGGCAGTCGAACATGGAAAGCGCGGGCGTTTCCTACGTTGCGCGCTTTCCGGCGGCGCCCCACGACCCCGACAGCCGCGACCGGATCTGGACCGAGCGGAAGCTGTACTTCAACTACGCCCTGCGCGCCCGCAACTGGAACGTCGCCTACGCCGCCATGACCAACCACGGCTTCACCGGCGGCGAACCGTTGGTGGACGCCGAGTTCATGGCCGGGTGGGTCGCCCTGTCGAAGATGCGGAACCCTGCCCTGGCGGACAGGCACTTCGCCACCCTGCAGGCCTCCAGCTCGACGCCGATCACCCAGGGACGGGCGTTCTACTGGCGCGGCCGGGCGGCCGAAGCCCGCGGCGACAAGGCGGCGGCCGACGGCTTCTACCGCCAGGGCGCCGAACACATCACCTCGTTCTACGGCCAGCTGGCCGCCGAGAAGGCGGGGGTGAAGACCATCACTCTCGGCAAGGATCCGGTCCCCACCGCCGCCGACCGGCAGCGCTTCGAAGGGCGTCCGCTGGTTCGGGCCGCGCGGATGCTGGCCGAGATCGGCGAGAACGACCTGCTCAAGGTCTTCGTCCTGCACATCGACGACAACCTGCCCAACGCCGAGGAGTACGTCCTGCTCATCGACCTGGCGCGCGGCTACGGCGACCAGGATCTGTCCATGCGCGTGGCGCGCACGGCGGCCACAAAGGGCTTCATCATTCCCGAACGCGGCTATCCCGTGGTGGCGTTCCCGAGCCTGCCGGGGTCGGCGGAGCCGGCCTTCGCGCTCAGCATCGCGCGCCAGGAGTCCAACTTCTGGCCGCGCGCCCGCTCCCACGCCAATGCGCGCGGCATGATGCAGCTGCTGCCGGCGACGGCGCGCACCGTGGCCCGCCAGATCGGCGTGCCGTGGGACGAGCCCAGCCTGTATGACGCCGAGTACAATATGCGGCTGGGCGCCTATCACCTCGGGGACCTGATCGGCCGCTTCAACGGCAGCTACGTCATGGCCGCTGCGGGCTACAACGCGGGCCCGGGGCGACCGCCGCAGTGGGCGTCGGAATGCGGAGACCCGCGCGGCGGCACGACGGACCCGCTCGATTTCATCGAATGCATTCCGTTCAGCGAGACCCGCAACTACGTGATGCGCACCCTGGAGACGACCCAGGTCTACCGGGCGCGGCTGAACGGCGGCTCGGCTCGCCTGCAACTGGCGTCGGACCTGAAGCGTGGGGCCTACAGCTACCAGGTCGTCGGCCAGCCGCAGTAGGCCTCTGGCTCAGCGGCGTCGGGCGTCCAGCAGCGGGCCGCGCGGGGTTTCGATCCAGGCGCCGTCGAGGCCGAACACCTTCGCCAGGACCGGCGGCGCGAGGGCCTCTATCGGAGCCGCATCCGCGGCGACCGCGCCCCTGTCCAGCACCACCACGCGGTCGGCATAGCGCGCGGCCAGGCCGAGATCGTGCAGGGTCACGACCACGACGGCTCCTGCGGCGGCCCGGGCCCTCAGCAGGTCCAGCACCACCAGCTGCGCCTCGGGGTCGAGGCCGGCCGCCGGCTCGTCCAGGACCAGCAGCGGCGCGCCCGTCGCGAAGAGGCGGGCCAGCAGGACCCGCGCGCGCTCGCCGCCGGACATGTCGAACACGCCGCGGTCTTCGAATCCTGCGAGGCCTACTTCCGCCAGGGCCGCCCTGCCCCGCGCCTCCGCATCCGCGATGGACGCTTCGGCCGCGCCCAGGGCGGCGATCCTCAGCGAGGGCACGCCCCAGGCCACGCGGCGCTCCTGCGGCAGGTAACCGGCTCGACGCGCCCGCTCGGCGAGTGACAGGCTGCGGACATCGGCGCCCGACAGCAGGGCGCGGCCGCTCGCGGTCTTCGCGAGGCCGAGGCCGGCCCGCAACAGGGTCGTCTTCCCGGCCCCATTGGGCCCACAGATGGCGACCAGGCCGGCGTCCAGCCGGGCGGATACGCCGGAGAGCACGCGCCGTCCGCCCAGCTCCACCGAAAGAGCTTCGAAGCTCAGGGCGCTCACGTCCGCCAACTCCGCGCCGCGCGCCAGGCGATCAGGCCGAACAGGGGCGCTCCGATGAGGGCGGTGAGGACGCCCAGCTTCACCTCCACGTCCGTGGGGAGGACGCGCGCGACGAGGTCGGCCAGCACCAGCATGAGGCCACCGGCCAGCGCCGACGGCCAGAGCAGGCGCGCCGGGTCTTCGCGCACCGCGGCGCGCACCAAGTGCGGCGACGCCAGGCCGACGAAGCCCACCACGCCGGCGACGGCGACGGCGGCTCCGGTGGCGATGGAGGCGGCCAGGATCGCCACGACCTTCAGACGACGTATCGGCAGGCCGCTCAGGGCGGCGGTCTCCTCGCCCAGGGTAAGCGCCAGCAGCCCCCGCCGCGCCCACAGGCCCAGCGCACCGGCCGCGACCAGGGCGCCAGCCGCCCAGGCCGCATCGCTCCAGGCCCGGTTCTCGACCGATCCCAGCATCCAGTTCAGCACTTCGGCCGTGGCAATGGGGGACGGCGAGAAGTTGAACACAAGCGCGGTTACCGCGCCGGCGAAGGCGGACAGGGAGACGCCGAAGAGGATGAGGGCCTCCGGCTCCTGGAACCGCGCCGCAAATCCGATCAGGACCGCGCCCGCCAGGCCGGCGCCCATGAGCGCCGCCACTTCGACCCCGCCAGGGGTCACGGCCAGTCCCGCCACGATGGCCAGCGCGGCGCCGAGGCCCGAGCAGGCCGAGACCCCCAGGATGCCGGGGTCGGCGAGCGGGTTGCGGAGCAGGCCCTGCAGCAGGGCCCCAGAGAGGCCGAGGCAGGCCCCGACCAGGGCGGCCGTGACCACGCGGGGGGCGCGGATGCCCCAGACGATCTCGGCCGCGTCGCTGCCGGGCCGGGTCAGGGCGTCCAGGTACTGCCCGCCGTCGAGCCCGACCTCGCCCAGGACCAAGGCCGCTGCGCCGGCGAACACGAGGCCGAGCGCCAGGAACAGGTTCAGACCAGGCCGCATCAGCGGGGCGCCCGCTCGGCCAACGCCCGGCTTCCCTTCGCCGCGAACCAGCCCGGGCAACTGAGCATGGCGCCCGGCAGGCTGGCGGCGGTGCGACCTCGGCTCAGCCGCTCCAGAACACGGCTGCGCCCCGGTCCGCGGCGGTCGGCGCGGCGGCTGTCATAGAACCCCTTCACGAAGAGGGCGGGCGGCGCCAGTACGAGGCGTTCAAGACTGATCGGCGCGAAAGACCCGCCGGGGGCGGCGTTGGCGAGCCCGGCCGCCGTCAGCATGGCGTCGATGAGGGTCCCCTTCCCGGCCGTGTACCCGCCGCTGGTGACATAGAGGGCGGACCGGCCCTTCCACGCGCCCGCGGAGGCGTCGAGGTCGGCGTCCATCTCCCGCAGCAGCGCCTCGCCGGCGCCCTCCCGGCCTACACCCTGCGCCACCCGCCGCACGTTGGTCCGGACCCCTTCGAAGTCTACCGCGTCATCGAGCTGGACCACCCGCACGCCCCGCCGTTCGAGCGCGCGCATCAGGCGCGGATCGCCGCCCCAGTAGCGAACGACCACGTCGGGCCGGACCGCGAGGAGGCTCTCGAGGCTCGGCCGGACGACCCGCACGCTCCGCGCCCGGGCCCGCATCCAGGAATCCGCGTCGTCCGCCCGCGCCGTGACGCCGGCGATCTGGGCCGGGTCGGCCAGGGCGACCACGTACTGGTCGGCGCAGGAATCAAGGGAGACGACCCGTCCAGCGGCAGCGTGGGCAGCCGTCCCGCCGAGCAGGGCTCCGCCGGCCGCGAGCGCCCCGATCCAGGCTCTCACTGCCGGACCAGGCCCTCGAACAGCGCGTCGAGCATGGTGCGCGAAAGCACTTCGGCCGGAGCCCAGTCGAAGTAGGGCTTGGTGATCAGCAGGGCGACGATGCCGTGGCCGCCGGCCCAGAGCACCTGGGCGGCTTCGCGCACGCCCGTCTTCAGCTTGCCGACCGAGGCCAGCTGTTCGACACAGGCCTCGAACTGGTCGTAGACCTCGCGCCCGAGGCGCTGCGCCACGCTCTGCGTCTCCTCCGCCTCCTGCGGCCGGGTCAGGAAGACCAGGCGATAGGCGTTGGGGTTCTCGAACCCGAACTGGACATAGGCGTCCATCATCCGGCGCACCTTCTCGGCAGGCGGAAGGTCGCGTTGGCGCATGTCGATGTTGAAAGCGAGCAGGCGCTGGAACGCCGCCTCGCAGATCTCGTGCAGGATCTCGCTCTTGTCGCGGAAGTGCATGTAGAGCGCGGTGGACGAGACGCCGACCTCGTCGGCGATCTTGCGGATCGTGGCCCCTTCGTAGCCGCACTGGACGAAGATGCGTTCCGCCGCCTCGAGGATCTCGGCGCGGCGGGCATGGCCCTCCCCCTTGGGCTTGCGGGCGGATCGGGCGGGTTTCAGGGCAGCGACGGTCACAGGGCCTCCCCGGGCGACGCACGAGACAGGTCACTTAGCGCCCTAGCCATCCGGTCGGCAACCGCCCTGAACGTGCAACCCGCTCCCTGCGCAGGCGTTTGTGGTGCGGATCGAACCCAGCCGCGCCTTTCAGCAGGGGCGTAGGAGCCGGTTCGGGCGATCGTCATCGGGTCGCGGACGGAAGATCCGCGGCCGGTGTTGCAGACACACTGGAGAACCGAAGATGAAAGCCAAACCTCTCACGATCAGCCTCGCGGCGTCCCTTGCCCTGGGCGTCGCCACCCCCGCGCTGGCGCAGTACGTCGATCCCCAGGTCGACCGGGAGTACCGCGAACGCGTCGAGGACTACGAGGAACGCCGTCAGGACTATAACGAGGCGGCCGAGCGCTACAACGAACGGCGTGAGGATTACGTCGAGAACCGGGCCGACTATGAGCGCCAGCGTGCGGACTGGGAACGCCAGCGCGCCGACTACGACCGCCGCTACGGCTACGGCGCCTACGAGCGGCGCTACGGCGCCTTCGTCTACCGGGACTACAACGGCGACGGCTACGCCGACGCGCGGTACTACGACCCGGATCCCAGATACGACCGCACCTACCGCGGCTACGAGCAGCGCGACTACTACAGCGCCTATCGCGACAACCCGTGCGAACGCCGCCGAGACAGCCGCACGGTCGCGGGCGGCATCATCGGCGCCCTGGCCGGCGC
>DASPLM010000328.1:0-5757 GCA_035627575.1 Caulobacteraceae bacterium
TTCGACCTGTTCTCGCTGGAAGAGGCGCTGCGCCTGAAGGATCAGGTGGGTGCGCGCGTCACCGTGCTGACCATGGGCCCGCCGATGGCGGAGGCCGCGCTGCGCAAGGCGCTGTCCTTCGGCGCCGACGCCGCGGTGCTGCTGACCGACCGCAAGTTCGCCGGCTCGGACACGCTGGCGACCTCCTACGCGCTGACCTCCGCCATCCGCAAGCTGGCGGAGGAGGAGCCGGTGGACCTCGTCTTCTGCGGCAAGCAGACGGTGGACGGCGACACCGCCCAGGTCGGACCGGGCATCGCCACGCGGCTCGGCCTCCAGCAGCTCACCTACATCGCGAAGATCGAGAGCGTCGATCCGGACCGGCGCGAGATCACCGTGCACCGCCGCTCCGAGGGCGGCGTGCAGGTGCTGAGGACCGCCCTGCCCTGCATGATCACCATGCTGGAGGGCACCAACAGCATCCGCTTCGGCACCATGGACGACCTGTTCCGCGCCGCGCGCACGCCGCTGCGCCAGTGGGGCAAGGACGACTGCGTCGAGGACGAGACCAAGGTCGGCCTCAAGGGCTCGCCCACCGTCGTCTCCAAGGTCTTCGTGCCGAAGCCGCGCGCCGAGAAGGCCAAAATCATTGCGGGCGACGGCCCCGACGCGCTGGCGTCCGCCGCCGTCGAGACCATCTTCGCCGCCCAGCCGAAGCTCGCCTCCGAGCTGCTCGCCCGATAAGGAGACACGCGCATGAGCGACAAGCCGACGAGCGACAAGCCGCAGGGCCGCCGCTTTCAACTGCCGGAACACCTCAAGGCCTACCAGGGGGTCTGGGTGATCGTCGAGCAGGAGCGCGGACAGGCCCATTCCGTCTCGTGGGAGCTGGTGGGCGAGGCCCGCAAGCTGGCCGACAAGCTCGGCGTCGAGGTCGGCGCCGTGGTCCTGGGCGCCGACGGCCCCGACCTCGACCGCATCTGCGGCGAGGCGTTCGGCTTTGGGGCCGACGTGGTCTACAAGGTGACCGACCCGGTGCTCGCCGACTACCGCACCGAGCCCTACGCCCGCGTCATGACCGAATTGGTCAACGCCCACAAGCCGGAGATCGTGCTGCTGGGCGCCACCACGCTGGGCCGCGACCTCGCCGGGGCCATCGCCACCACGCTCCAGACCGGCCTGACCGCCGACTGCACCGAGCTGGACATCTACGCCGAGAACCGCAGCCTCGCCGCGACCCGGCCGACCTTCGGCGGCACGCTGCTGTGCACCATCCAGACGCTGGCCTTCCGCCCGCAGATGGCCACCGTCCGCCCGCGCGTCATGGCGCTGCCCGACCGCGACGAGAGCCGGACGGGCCGCGTCGTCGAGATCCATCCGCACCTGTCGGAATCCGACATCGTCACCAAGGTGCTGAGCTTCATCCCCGACAGCGCGCAGGACGAGGCGCAGCTCGCCTTCGCCGACGTCATCGTCGCCGCCGGCAAGGGCCTCGGCAAGCCGGAGAACCTCTCGCTGGTCTGGGACCTCGCCAGGGTTCTCGGCGCCGAGGTCGGCGTGACCCGGCCGCTGGTGCAGGCGGGCTGGGCCGGTTTCGACCGGCAGGTCGGGCAGACCGGCAAGACGGTGCGCCCGAAGCTCTACATCGCGGCCGGGATCAGCGGCGCCATCCAGCACCGGGTGGGCATGGAGAAGGCCGACCTGATCCTGGCGATCAACACCGACGCCAACGCGCCGATCTTCGATTTCGCGCACCACGCGATCGTCGGCGACGCCGTGCAGGTGCTCCCGGCGCTGACGGAGGCGTTCTCGCGCCGCCTCCAGGTCAGCCGGCTGGCGAGCTGAGGAGGGACAGGAGATGGTGGAAAAGTTCGATGCCATCGTCGTCGGCGCCGGCCCGTCCGGCAACGCGGCGGCCTACACGCTGGCCAAGGCCGGCCTGAGCGTCCTGCAACTGGAGCGCGGCGAGTACCCCGGCGCCAAGAACGTCCAGGGCGGCATCCTGTACGCCGCGGAGCTGGAAAAGATCATCCCCGACTTCCGCGAGGACTGCCCGACCGAGCGCCACGTCATCGAGCAGCGCATCTGGCTGCTGGGCGACGACAGCTGCGTCGGCACCAACTACCGCTCGGACGGCTTCAACACCGAACGCCCGAACCGCTACACGATCATCCGCGCCAACATCGACAAGTGGTTCTCCGAGAAGATCCGCGCAGCCGGCGCCTTGCAGATCTGCGAGACCACGGTGACCGAGCTGCTGCGCGACGCCTCCGGCAAGGTCTATGGCGTGCGCACCGACCGCGTCGGCGGCGAGATCCATGCGGATGTCGTCGTGATGGCCGACGGCGTCAACGCCCTGCTCGCCCGGCGCGCCGGCCTCCAGAAGGAACTGGAGCCGCAGAACGTCGCGCTGGCGGTGAAGGAGATCCTGTTCATCGACCCCGACCTGATCAACCAGCGCTTCGGCCTGAAGGGCGAGGAGGGCGTGGTCGTCGAGATCATGGGCAAGGTGACCAGGGGGATGGTCGGCACCGCCTTCCTCTACACCAACAGGGAATCGCTCACCATCGGCATCGGCTGCCTGATCTCCGACTTCAAGCAGGCGGGCATCCCGCCCTACCGGATGCTGGAGGACCTGAAGCGCCACCCGGTCATCGCCCCGCTGATCGCGGGCGCGGAGATGAAGGAATACGCGGCGCACATGATCCCGGAGGGCGGGTTCAAGGCGGTGCCGGACCTGTACGGCGACGGCTGGGTGGTGGCGGGCGACGCCGCGCACTTCAACAACGCCGCGCACCGCGAGGGCTCCAACCTCGCCATGGCCTCGGGCCGCATGGCGGCGGAGACGATCATCGCGCTGAAGCGCGCGGCCAAGCCGTTCACCGCGGCGAACCTCGCCGCCTACAAGGCGGCGCTGGACGCCTCCTTCGTCATGAAGGACCTGAAGAAGTACAAGGACCTGCCGGGGATCATGCACGGGAACAAGCAGTTCTTCGGCGCCTATCCCGACCTCCTCAACGCCGCCGCGCACACCCTCTTCACCGTGGACAGCGTCGACAAGCTGACCAAGGAGAAGGAGATCCTGCGCTCCTTCGTGAAGACGCGCTCCGTGTTCGGGCTGGTGGGCGACGCGATCAAGCTGGCGAGGGCATTCCGATGAGCCACATGACCATTTCCAATGTCCCGGGCCCCAAGATCGAAGAGAAGCTGTACCAGAACCGCTACATCGTCGACGAAAGCCACCCGCACATCGCCATCCGCGACAAGGCGGTGTGTACCGACTGCGAGAGCAAGGCGTGCACCTGGTGCTGTCCGGCGGCCTGCTACACCGCGGACGCGTCGGGGGCGGTGACGCTGGCGACCGACGGCTGCCTGGAATGCGGCACCTGCCGCGTGATCTGCCAGGACAAACAAAACGTCGCCTGGGACTACCCGCGCGGCGGATACGGCATAAGTTACAAGTTCGGTTGAGGCCTGGGCGCACGCTATCCCGGCGCCCGGATCCCTCTCCTATCCGCCAGGACTTGAAACCCCCTCCCCATGCGTGTGGGGAGGGGTTTCTTCGTGGGGCACCTGCAAGCCCCCGTCATTTGCCCCTTGAACAACCCTCATCGCTGCCGCACGCTCCCGGCGTGGCAACGAGGGCGGCGGGCGGACGAGATGCACGGCGGAGATCGGAAGCGGGACACCATCGCAGCCGCGGAGGCTCTCCTGGACGCCGGCGACTGGGAGGGGGCCCTCGCGGTCCATCGCCGCCGGCTCGCCGCCGATCCCGCCTGCGGCGAGACGCTCTTCGCCCTGTCCCTCGCCCTGCATCGCCTGGGCCGCCTCGACACCGCGGTCCCCCTGCTGCGCCGGGCCATCGCGCTGTCGCCGGGCTCGGCGCTCCTGCAGTTCAACCTGGGCCAGATGCTGAGCCGGATCGGCCGCGACGACGAGGCCGTCCTGCCCTACCGGATCGCCGCCGACCTCGCGCCGGACTGGCCGGCGCCGCGCGGCGCCCTGGCCCGTCTGGCGATCGCCGCCGGCGACCTGGGCCGCGGCCTCGCCCTCGGCCGGGACATGGCGGCCAGCGATCCCGACCAGGCGCTGGAGATCTTCGCCAACGCCGCGCTGGCCTGCGCCGGCTTCCGGCGCTGGCCGGAGTCCCTCGCCCTGTACCGCGAACTGGCCGGGTTCAGCCCGCCGGTCCGCGCCATGCTGGGCGAGGCGCTGGCCGAGGGACGGCCGGTCCCTTCCCTGGCACGGCGCCCCGCCGGCACACCCGGCGCCCTTCCGCCCATGGCCGGCCGCTTCCGGGAGGCCTACGAGGCGGGCGGATGGGACCGGACGCGCGTGCTGGTGCTGATGCCGCGGCACATCAACTGCGACCCCGCCTTCATCGAGCACGACCTGTCCCACTACGCCGTCGAGGCGGCCCGCGCCGCCGGCCTGGAGGTCGCCTTCATCGCCGCCGACGACGTCGCCTACCCGAGTTGCATGACCCCGGAGCGGCGCCTCGCCGCGCCGCAACGGCTGGCGGCGATCCGGGAACAGATCCTCGACCTCCGGCCGGACGTCATCGCCATCGACGGCAACACGCTGGCGGACGAGGACACCATCAACCCGGACTGGTTCCTCGCCCTCAAGGCCGCCTGTCCCTTCAGTCTGGTGGCCATCGTGCCCGACAGCTACGGGCACGGGCACGACCGCATCCGCTTCTGGAGCCGCGCGGTGGACGCGTTCGTCCATTTCGAGCCGAATGTCTCGGCCGTGCCGGGCGTCGCGGCGAACCGGCTGCTGCTGAGCCCCACCCCGGTGCCGGACTATTTCTCACCGGGATCCGACGAGCGCTTCATACCGGGCCTGTTCGTCGGATCGCCGACCGGCGGGGCCACCAGCCACCGCGCGCTGTGGCTGTCCGCAATGATGACGCACGTGCCCGACAGCGTGGCGCTGCTGACCAACCGCCGGGCCGACAGCGCGCCGGACATGACGACCTTTGCCGGCCTGCACAAGATGGCGAGGCTCAGCGTCAACTCCGGCCTGCGCGCCGACGGGCTGATGATCGTCACCGCGCGGACCTACCAGTCGATCAAGGCCGGCTGCCTCCTGCTCGAGCACGAGGGGTCCCGGATCACCGACTTCTTCACGCCGGGCGAGCACTACGCCGCGTTCTCGAACGCCACCGATCTGGTGCGGCTCGCCGCGTATTTCCTGGAGAACGAGGACGAGCGCGCGGCGATGGCGGAGAACGCCCGCGCGCTGATGGACCGGCACTACGCGGCGGCGTTCTTCTGGCCGTACGTCGTGCGCTCCCTGCGCGGCCTCGCGGCATAGCGGCGGCGGCGGCATCGCCCGCCGGCTACATCCCCTCGATGAACGCCGCCACGTGGTCCAGCTCGGCCGACGCCCGCGCCACCAGCGTCTCGATCCCCTCGGTGCGGCCCTCGATCACGGCGACCTCCACCGCGTCGCCGGCCGCCGCCAGCGCCGCGGCGCCCACGGTGCGGGACGAGCCGGCCAGCTTGTGCGCCGCCTGCCGCACCTCCTCCCAGGCCTGCGCCTCCAGCCCCTTCAGCAGGCGCTCGCGGCTGGCGAGGTTGGAGGCCAGGAACTCCTGGAGGAGCTGGCGCAGGAACTCCTCGTCGCCGTCGAACAGCGCGGCCAGCGCGCTGGTGTCCAGCGGCGGCTCGGCCGCGCGCGCGGGTTCCGGGACGGCCGGGGTCGGGGCGCCATCTTCGGGGCGCGGGTCCCAGGGACCCGGGCGGGGGGCGTTGGTTTCGGTCATGCCCGTGA
>DASPLM010000329.1:0-3695 GCA_035627575.1 Caulobacteraceae bacterium
CATCACGGTCGGGCCCATCTCGACCGCGAGGCGCGAGGTGCCGATGTTGGACGAGTGGATGAACACGTCCTCCAGCGTCATGACCCGGTTCGTGCCGTGGAAGTCCTTGACCTTGCGGTTGCCGATCTGCAGCGGCGCCTGGGCGTCGAAGGTCGAGTTCACATTGGCCGCGCCGGTGTCGAGACCGATGCCGACGGTGAACACCTTGAAGGTCGAGCCCATCTCGTAGACCGCCGAGGTGGCGCGGTTCAGCTGCGCCTGCGGGTCGGCGCGTCCGCCCTTGTTCGGATCGAACTCCGGCCAGCTGGCCATGCCCAGCACTTCGCCGGTGCGGATGTTGGTGACGATGCCCACGGCGCCCCTGGCCTGCTGGTCCAGCGCGGTGGCGCGCAGTTCGTCCTCCAGCGCCGCCTGGACGCGCAGGTCGACGGACAGGGCGACAGGTTTGCCCGCCCGGCCGGCGGCCTGGATTTCCTTGTCGAGCGCCTGCTCGATGCCGGCCAGCCCCTTGCCGTCCGGCTGGGTGAAGCCGATCAGGTGGCCGGCCGAGACGCCCAGCGGATAGACGCGCCGATCCTCCTCCTCGAACGACAGCCCCGGCAGGGCCAGGGCATGGACGCGCTCGCGGTCCTGCGGCGTCAACCCGCCGACGACGAAGGCGCGGCGCTCGCCCTCGATCGCCTTGCGCAGGCGCTCTGGCGAGATGTTGGGCAGCACCGCCATCAGCTTGCGGCGGGTGTCGGCCGGCTCCCAGACTTCGTCGGGATCGATGTAGAGACCGTAGTGGACCAGGTTGGCCGCCATGAGCATGCCGTTGCGGTCGACAAGGTCGGCGCGCGAGGCGGCGGCGACCGCGGCCCCGCCGGTGCGGGCCCCGCCCGAGAACACGGCGGCGCGGGTGGCGCCGAAGGCGAGGATCAGAAAGGCGAAGCTGAAGGCGGCCAGGACGAAGAAGATGCGCACGCGCGTGTCTTCCTCGGCGCGGCCCTCGGCCTTGATGCGTTCGAAGGCGTGCTCGACGGACCAGACCCGCTCCGCCAGCCAGCGGAACGACGGCACGCTCGGTTGGATGCGCAGGTCGGAGGGCTTCACCGGGCGCCCCCCGTCGCGTTCACGGCGATCTCCGGCAGGGTGTCCGGCGTGGTCTCGCGCTTGGCTTCGACCGGGGCCAGGCCAAGGTGCGCCTCGGACAGCTGCTCGATGCGCGAGGGCTGCTCCAGGTGGGCGGACTCGGCCTTCAGCAGGCGCAGCTTGCGTTGCTCGGCGACGATCTGGTGCTCGATGCGGGCGATCTCGGCGCGCTCGCCGGCGGCCTGGGCCTTGGTCAGGTAGACCCAGAACACCAGCAGCACGAGACAGGCCAGCGCCGCCACCTCGATCACGCGGAAGCCGCGGATGCGCTGGTCGAACAGGCGGGCGACGGGATTCATGCCGCTGCCCTCCAGGCGGGAGCCTCGGTGCGCCTCGCCGCGCGCAGCTTGGCGGAGCGGGCGCGGGGGTTCGCGGCCTGCTCGGCGTGCGAGGGTTCCTGCGCCCCCTTGAAGAGCAGCTCGAAGGTGGGCGCGGGGCCGGCCTGCACCGGCGGCGCGTGCCGCGACCCCGACGGCAGGCGCCCGGCCCGCTCGGTCAGGAAGCTCTTCACGATGCGATCCTCCAGCGAGTGGAAGGTCACCACGGCCAGCCGGCCGCCGGGCTTCAGCACGCGCTCGGCGGCCTCGAGTCCGGCCTCGAGTTCGCCCAGCTCGTCGTTGACGGCGATGCGCAGGGCCTGGAACACGCGCGTGGCCGGGTGCACCGGCGCGCCCCGGCGGCCGCCCACGGCCTGCTCGACGGCTTCGGCCAGGTCCAGGGTCCGCTCGAACGGCTGCTCGGCGCGGCGGCGGACCAGCACGTGGGCGATGCGCCGCGACTGGCGCTCCTCGCCGTACTTCCAGAACAGGCGCGACAGATCGTTCTCGTCGGTCGTGTTGACCAGGTCGGCGGCAGTCGGTCCGTCCTGGCCCATGCGCATGTCCAGCGGCCCGTCGCGCATGAAGGAGAAGCCGCGGTCGGCCTCGTCCAGCTGCATGGACGAGACGCCGATATCGAGCGCGACCCCGTCGACCCGGTCGACGCCCAGGGAGACCAGGGCGTCCGCCATGTGCGAGAAGCGCTCGCGCACCAGCCGGAACCCGCCCGGGAACTCGGCCGCGAGACGGTCTGCGTGGGGTTGCACGTTCGGGTCGCGGTCCAGCCCGATCACCTCGGCCCCACGATCGAGAAAGGCGCGAGCGTAGCCGCCCGCGCCGAAGGTGCCGTCGACGATGGTCGCGCCGGGTCCCGGATCAAGCGCCTGGACCACCTCATCGAGGAGGACGGAAACGTGCGGAGCGCCGGTCATCCGCCCTGCTCCGCCCGGGCGGCGCGCTGGCGGGCGCGCAGTTCGGCCAGGCCGCTGCGGGCGGCGGCTCGCTGCTCCTCGCGCCAGGCGCGGAAGCGGTCGCGATTCCAGATCTGGAAACGGTCCTTGAGGCCCACGATGGCCACCCAGTCGGTGAGGCCGAACTCCTCGCAGAGCGCCTCGGGAAGGGTGATGCGGCCAGCGCTGTCGAAGGCCAGCTGGTTCATGCCGCCGTAGACGACGGTCTCCAGCTGGGTGCGCAGCGGATCGCCGAAGTCGAGCTCCTCGATCATGTCCACGTAGCGGTCGAACAGAGCCTTGCCGCCGCCTTCCAGGCAGTCGGCCTCGATGGAGGGGAAGCAGAAGACGCCGTCAAAGGTGGAGGCTGCGGCGGCGCGGTACTCCTGCGGCACCACGATGCGGCGCTTGGCGTCCAGCTGTTTCTCGAACGTCGAGAGGAACAAACGCCCCCGGACCTCACGGTCCGCTCCCAAAACTCTGCCCAGTCGAGAATTGGGTTAACACGGGATGAAGTGGGCTGCAATGACACTGACTGCCATTTGGAGCCTCTTGGCGACGAGATGACGCAACTTAGACTGTAAAACTGCGAACATTCGTGGAACATCCGAGTATTCACAGCCTGTGGACAAGCCTACCGACGCAATCTGTTCACAAACCTTAACGGCCGAGGTTGAATGGCGGGACCGCTTCGCTGACCCCGGCTCGTTCATGCTCGTACTGCTCGCCGCCCTAGCCCTGGGGGCCCCCGATTACCCGCCCGTCAGGAGCGCCGAGTGGCTGGCGCCGCCGGCCTGCGCCGCCGCCTTCGAGGGCCCGGTGTGCGTCGAGGACGTCGCGCCCACGGCCGAGGAAGCGCGGCGGGCGCTGGGCGACCGCGCCACGGCCTGGCGCGCCGAGGGCGACCGGCTGCGGGTGTTCGCCTGGCGGGAGGGGGAGACGGTGTCGCTGTGCTGCGCCGCGCGGGTTCCGATGCGGCGCGTGGGCGACACGGACCTGTGGAGCGTGACCCTGCGGGTGAAGGACCTCGACCGCGCCGTGCTGGACATCCTGGTCGGCCGTGACCCCGCCAACGCCGACCTGCCCCAGTACCGCGGCCCGAACGCCCCGGCCGCGCCGGTGTTCGCCGCCGGTCTGCAGGGGAAGCTGCTCGAGGAAGCTTGGGACAGCGCCGCCGCGGGCGAGCAGCGCAAGCTGTCGGTCTACACGCCGCCGGGCTTCGATCCGGCCAGGCGCTACCCCGTCGTCTACCTGGCCGACGGCTACGTGCTGGAAGGCTACGCCCGCCTGGTCGAGC
>DASPLM010000330.1:0-7792 GCA_035627575.1 Caulobacteraceae bacterium
GGGGCCGCGCCCGACGCCGCCGCGCCGGAACCGGCCGGAGCCGTCTGAGTTCGCTTTCGAAAGACCGGTCCACCGTGGTGCGCAACGTCCTCTTCTTCGCCTGGCTCTATGGGGCCATGGCCGTGATCGGCCTGCTGGGCCTGCCGTCCCTGCTGATCTCGCGGCGCGCCACCATGGGCGTGATCAAAGTCTGGGCGAAGACCGTGCTCTGGGGCTTCCGCGCCATCCGCGGCGTGACGACCGAGACCCGCGGTCACCAGTTCGCGCCCCACGGCCCCGCCCTCGTCGCCGCCAAGCACCAGGGCATGATGGACATCGTCTGGCCCTTCGCCTTCTTCGACGACCCCTGCTTCGTGCTGAAGAAGGAGCTGATGATGATGCCGGTGCTGGGCTGGTACGCCTGGCGGGCGCACATGATCCCGGTCGACCGGTCCGCCCATTCGGCCGCGCTGAAGAAGATGGTCGCCGACATGCGCGAGCGGCTGAAGGAAAGCCGCCAGATCATCATCTTCCCCGAGGGCACCCGCACGGCGCCCGGAGCCGACACGGACTACAAGCCCGGCGTCGCCGCGCTGTACCGCGACCTCGGCGACACGCCCTGCCACCTGGTGGCCACCAATTCAGGGACGAGCTGGCCCGCGCACGGGATCGGATTTCGACCGGGACACGTCGTTTTCGAGTTCCTCGAGCCGATCCCCGCCGGTCTCAAGCGCGGACCGTTCATGCAGGTCCTGCAGGAGCGGATCGAGACCGCCAGCCGCGCGCTGCTGCCGCGTGCGGAAGCGACCGGCGGCTAGGCGGGCCCGTCCTCAGGCGGGGCGGCCGACGCCTCTGGCGCGAAGGAGCGCAGGCTCAGCAGTATCTCGACGCCTTCCGGCGCGAACCGGAAAGCGGCCGTGCCGTCGAAGTCATCGCGGGCCAGCCGCGTGACCAGCCGCGATCCGAAGCCGGCCGGACCCGGCGACGGGGCCGGTCCGCCCCGCTCGGTCCACGTCAGTTCAAGATGAGCCTCGCCTGCGGGCGTCCAGCTCAGGCCCACCGTGCCGCCGGGCGCGGACCACGCTCCGTACTTGGCGGCGTTGGTGCCCAGTTCGTGCAGGATCAGCGACAGGCTCACGGCCGCGCGCGGACTGAGTCGAACCGGCGGCCCCTCCACCGTCAGCCGGGCGCCATAGGCGCGCAGGGCGCCCACCACCACATCGCTCAGGGCAGCGCCTTCCCATCGCTCGCGGATGAGGAGTTCGTGGCTCTTGGCCAGGGATTTGAGCCGTTCGGCGAAGTCCCGGTTGAACTCCGCTGTACTGGTAGCCGTGCGGCCGGTCTGGGTGGCGATTGCAATGACGAGGGCAAGGATGTTCTTAACCCGGTGGTTCAGTTCATCCATCAGGAGCCGTTGCCGGGCCTCCGCCATCCGGCGTTCGGTCACGTCCTGCACAACGCGGACGCCATAGAGGAACTGCCCCGCGTGATCGCGAACCGCCGCCGCGCTAACGCTTACGGTGATGATCCGCTGGTCCTTGCGAACGTAGCGGTTCTCGGAGGCGTAGTTGTCGAGCTCCCCGGCCACATGACGCCGGTAGCGGTCGAGCTCGGCCTCCCGATCACCGGGATGGGTCACGTCTAGGAACGTCATGCCGGATAGCAGGTCGGCTTCGCTGTAGCCGGTAATCGAGCACAGCGCGGGGTTCACCCGCAGGTATCGGCCGGTCCCATCGACCTCGGCGATGCCGACGCTGGCGTGCTGCTGCGTGGCGAGTAGCCGGGCCTGGCTCTGGCGAAGATCTTCCGCGGCGCGCCGGGACGCAGACACGTCCCGGAGGAAGCCCACGAAGAGGATCTGGTCGCCGTCCGCCCACCGGTTGATGGAGAGCTCGACCGGGATTTCCCGCCCGTCGCGGGTGAGCGCCGAGACCTCGAGACGCTCACCCAGAACCCTGGCCTCACGGGTCGCAACGTAGCGGGCAAGCCCCTGGTGATGCGCCTCGCGCAGGCCGTCCGGCACGATCAGCTCGGCCATGAGCCGGCCGACGGCCTGCTCGCGGGTCCAGCCGAATGTCTGCTCGGCCCGCCAGTTCCAGTCGATGACCCATCCGCCCGCGTCCATGACCACCACGGCGTCCAACGCGGTCTCGAGGACCGGGCGCAGGCGCCGCAGTTCAGCGCCCGGGGGTTCATCGTCCACTACGGTCATCACGGCGACCATGGAGAGGTTTGGCGCGCCTGGCCAGCTTCGCCGCGGGCGACCGTGCGCCCTTCGCGCCCCCGGGGCGGTCGACTTTTCCCACCGCAACGTTTGCCTCGGCGCAGCTCATTGCCTAGGTTTCCCGTGCTCCCCGGCTTCTGCAGTCGGATCCTTCGGGGAGCGGCGGCCTCGCCGCCAGTCGCTTTCAGCGGCCCCCTTCCCGACGTAACGCCTCGAAGGAGCGCCATGCGCAATCAATCCCTTACCCTCGCCCTCGCCATGTCCGCCGCCCTCGGCGCGGCCGGTCTCGCCCAGGCCCAGACGGCTCCGGCCGCCGCGCCTGCCACGGCGCCGGCGGGCGGCTTCACCGACGCCGAACTGGCCCAGTTCGGCAAGGCCATGGCCCAGATCCGCGCGCTCAACGTGAGCGGAACCCCGACAGCCGAGCAGGCCACGGCGATGCAGAAGGCGGTCAGCGACAACGGTCTCACCGCCGAACGCTTCAACGCCATCTCGACCGCCGCCTCGAAGGACGCGGTCGTGCGCGCCCGGGTCGATGTCGCCTCTGCGCCCGCCTCGCCGGCCGGTTCGGTCGCCGCGGGCGTCACCGACGCCGAGCTGGACCAGTACGCCAAGGCCATGAAGGCCATCCGCGCCCTGAACGTGACCGGCGCTCCCACCGCCGACCAGGCCACCGCCATGCGGGCGGCCGTCATCGACAACGGGCTCACGGCCGAGCGTTTCAACGCCATCGCCACGGCGATTCCGCAGGACGCGCGTCTGCGCGCCCGGGCCGAGCTGGCCAGCGCGAAGCTGGGCTGACGGAACACGGCGCGAGGGAGCGCGCCCGCAGCAGCGCTCCCTCGCCCGACCGGTCGCGCGCGAGGCGCCGAAGCGCCCCGCGCAAGATTCCGCGCGATGATCCTGCCGAATCCGTGATCTCGTGCGTTGAAGGTGAAGCCTTGCCGTGCGGCCGCCATATCGCGGGTCGTCTCGGCCGGGGTCGCGTGGTAGGCCGCACCGATGAGCATCCTCTTCCAGGAACCCGAAGCGATCCTCCGTGTCGCGATCGACGCCACGGCTGGCGCGCCCGAGAACCTGAAGGTCGTGATCGAGAGCCTGGCGGCGCCGATCTACATCACCGACGCCGAGGGCGTGATCACCTGCTTCAACAGCGCCTGCGTCCGGTTCGCGGGGCGCACGCCCATGGCGGGCAAGGACCGCTGGTGCGTCTCGTGGAAGCTCTATACCGATGCCGGGACCTTCCTGCCCCACGACCAATGCCCGATGGCGGACGCGATTCGAACCCGCACGCCCGTCCGCGGCGTTTCCGCCATTGCCGAACGGCCCGACGGCGCGCGGGTCGCATTCATCCCGTTCCCTACGCCGATCTTCGACGAGGATGGCGCGTTCGTCGGGGCGGTGAACATGCTGATCGACGTGACGGACGTCCGTCAGATCGCCGACCTGCGCGCCCAGGCCGCCCGCTGCCATCGTCTGGCCGACGCCATGACCGACAAGACTACGGTCGCGGCCCTGACGCGCATGGCGCAGGAATACGAGTCGAAGGCCGAAACCCTGCAGGCCGCCCCGGCCTCCACCGACACCTAGCAGCAACGAGGCGCCGGTGAAGAAAGCGTCGGAGTACCGGGCTCACGCGAGGGAGTGTCGCGACCTTGCCAATCGCATGGAGCAGGGCGAGCATCGCGACCAGTTGCTGGACATGGCCGCGACCTGGGACGCGCTCGCCGCCGAGCGCTCCGCGCTGATCCTCAGGCATCCGGAACTGGCTCGGGAGGGCGAGCAGGCCGAGGAAGAGGACCGGCCCGACAGCTGAGCGCTTGCCTCAGCTGTCCGCGAACGCCCGCAAGGCGTCCAGCAGCACCCCGTTCTGCTCGGGCGTGCCCACGGTGATCCGCAGGCAATCGGTCAGGCCGTAACCGCCCACCGGCCGCACGATCAGGCCATGCCCGTGCAGGAAGGCGTCGGCCATCTGCGCCGTCTTCGCCGGATCCGGGAAGCGGACCAGCACGAAATTGCCGGCGCTTGGGAAGACCTCGAAGCCCATTCCGCGGATCGACTGCGTCAGGCGCGGCAGCCATTCGCGGACCAGGTCGCGGGAGCGGTTCTGGTGCTCATGGTCGGACAGGGCCGCGGCGGCGGCTTCCTGGGCGGGGATGTTGTTGTTGAACGGCAGGCGGATGCGGTCGACCGCCTCGGCCACGGACAGCGGCGCATAGCCGAAGCCGACGCGCAGGCCTGCCAGGCCGTGGATCTTGGAGAAGGTGCGGGTGACGACCAGGTTCGAGGCCTCGCGCGCCAGCGGCAGGGCGCTCTCCCAGTCCGGCTCGGCCACGTACTCGGCGTAGGCCTCGTCGATGACCAGCAGCACGGTCTCGGGCAGCCCCGCGTGCAGGCGGCGGATCTCCTCGCCGGAGTTCCACGAGCCGGTGGGGTTCGAGGGGTTGGAGATGTAGACGATCTTCGTCCGCTCATCGACCAGCGACAGGATGGCGTCGACGTCGACGCGCAGGTCCGGCTCGGGGGCGTAGCGGATCTCGGCCTGGTTGGCCGTGGCGCTGATCCGATAGGCCAGGAAGCCGTACTGGCCCGTGACCATGACGTCGCCCGGCGACAGGTAGGCCTGGTTCAGCAGGGCGAACACCTCGTCCGAGCCGTTGCCGAAGATCAGCCGCTCGGGCTCGAGCCCGAACGTCTCGGCCACCGCCTCGCGCAGCCGCGAGGCGCGACCTTCGGGATAGATGTGCAGCCGCTCGATCGCGGCCAGATAGGCCTGGCGCGCGGCTTCGGAGCAGCCCAGCGGGTTCTCGTTGGACGACAGCTTGATGGGCTCGGCGATCCCCTCGATCTTGGCCTTTCCGCCGACATAGGGCGCGATGGTCAGGATGCCCGGCTTGGGCGCGGGCGCGGGCTTCGCGGAGGTGTCGGTCATCGGGTCCAGTCAGAGGTCGAATGGTTGGGGGGCGGCGCCGATCACGCCGGAGAGCCGCCCGGGCGCGCGCCCGAGGCGCACATCGTGGGCCTGCACATAGCCCGCAAGGCCGAACAGCTTCAACCCGCCCGCCGCCATGATCGGCCGCGCCGCCAGGCCAAGCTCGGAGAGGGCCAGTTCGATCGCGGCGTCCGGAGCGGTCGCGTCGGTCACCCAGAAGGTCTCGTCCGACCCGGTCGGCTCCACCTCCACGTCCCCCACGGCGAAGGCCGAGAGCGGACCGTCGACGCTCAGATCGGGCAGAGCGGCGAAAATCCGCAGGCGCGGCTCGGCCAGCAGCCGGGCCCACCAACTGACGCCGGGCTCCAGCGCAAGGACGGCCACGCCGCCGGGCCGCCGGGCGGCGGCCAGCGCGTCCTCCGGCCTGGCGGCGGGGGTCATGGGGAAGGCGCTGCCGAAGCGGGACCGGGCCATCTCGCCGACATGGGCGGGGTCCCGGCCGCCCCACAGCACCAGGTGCAGTCCGGGGGCCTGCAGCGCCAGGTTCTCACCCATCAGCTCGCGCCAGACGCTGACCACCAGGCGGGCGCCGGCGGCGGCGCGGGGCCGGGCCAGCAGGCCCGTGATCACGGCCGCCTCGCGGTCGGTGCGGATGGGCAGGCCGTCCTCGGGGTCCTTGGCGGCGACCACGTCGCGGGCCATGGCGGCGCGTTCGTCCATCAGGCGCAGCAGCTCAGCGTCCAGCGCGTCGATCCGCGCGCGCACCTGCGACAGGTCGGGCCGCTTGGTCATCTCACCCCCTGGTTCGCGCCTAGAAGATCGTGGGAGAGCCGGACAGGCGGAACGGGCCGATCTTCGCGCCTTCGTCGGTGAAGTCCAGCCGCACCCGGGCCGTGCCGTCCAGGCCGCCGGCCACGGCCGTCGCAGCGGCTGCGGCGGTCGCCCCGCGCTGGTCCACCGCCTGGGAGCGGCCAAGCGCCATCAGGCTTTCCGGTCCGCCCTTCAGGGTCATGGCCACGCCGCCGCGCAGGCGTCCGTCCAGGCCGACCCACAGCCGCTGCGACGCGGCGTCGAGCGAGGCGTTCCCCGCCCTGGCCACGCCGCGCACCTGGCTCAGCGCGCCGCCGGCGGACGCCCAGCGACGGGCGGCCTCGCGCCAGCTGGCGCCGCGGAACTGGTTCAGGGCGGCGACGCGGCCCTCCCAGTGCATGGAGAAGGGCTCGCCGGCGCCGATCCAGTCCAGCATGCCGTCCGGCCGCGGCTTGCCGCCGTCGACCCGGACGAGGAACTCGCCCTCGCCCACGGCGCCGCCGGCGCGGGGACGCAGGTAGAGGTCGACCAGCTCGGCCGAGGCCAGGGGGAACGGCTCGGCTCCGGCGGCAGGGGTGAAGACCGGCTTGCGCAGCTCGACGACCAGGTTGGGCGGGCTGCGGCGCAGGCCCGAGAGGCTGGCGCGGATGGGGCCGCCGGCGACGCGCACCTCGCCCTTGGCGCCGCGCGTGAGGACCAGGCCGTCCGGGGCCACGGCGACCCACTTGTCCAGCGCGTAGGTGTTGGCCTCGACGTCCAGCCGCGGCGCGGCGAGGGCGTGCCCCGACGGCGCCGCCACCTTGAAGCCCTGGAACCGCACCAGGGTGCGGTAGGGCCAGCCGGTCACGTCGCGGTCGGTCCAGGCGACCTGGTACCCGGCCCGCCGCAGGTCCGCGGCCGCCCGGTCCGTCTCCTCCGCGACGCGGTTGGCCACCACGAACCACCAGACGGTCCAGCCGCCGAGGGCCAGCAGCACCAGCAGGATGGGCAGGAGGAGGCCGAGCCGGCCCCGACGGTTCGACGGTTCGACGGCGGGTTGCGTGGGCATGGAGCGTTCCTAGCCGCTGGGGGCGCTGCGGGGAAGGAACGCTTGAGGAGGCCGTCCGGCTTCTCTCCCTCCCGGAGCGGAGGGAGAGGGCCCCGCGCACCGGAGCCGAAGGCGGAGGTCCTTGCGCGGGAGAGAGAGGGCGACCGCCGCAAGGCGGGCTGCGCCCTCTTCCTCCCACGCAAGGATCTACGCGGCTGCGCCGCTCCGATGCGTGGGGCCCTCCTTCCCTGCCCTTCGGGAGGGAAGGAGAACTAGCCCAGGAACCCCTGCACCTCGTCGATCGCCTCGACCAGGCCCACGCGGCGGATCTCCACCCCCGGCGGCAGGCCGGCGAAGAGGCGGGTCGGGGCGGCGGCGTCCAGCAGGACGAACACGCCCTTGTCGTCGGCGCGGCGGATGAGGCGGCCGAAGGCCTGGCTCAACCTCGCCCGCGCCACGGCGTCGTCGTACGCCTTGCCGCCGAAGCGGGCGCGGCGGGCCTTGTGCAGGATGTCCGGGCGCGGCCAGGGGACGCGGTCGAAGGCGATGAGGCGCAGGGCCCGGCCGGGAACGTCCACCCCGTCCCGGATCGCGTCGGTGCCGAGCAGGCAGCTGTTCTCCTCGGCGCGGAAGATGTCCACCAGTGCGCCCACCTCCAGTGGATCCACGTGCTGGGCGTAGAGGGACAGGCCCGCCTTCGCCAGCGGCGGGCCCAGCACCTCGTAGACCGCGCGCAGGCGGCGGATGGCGGTGAACAGGCCGAGCGCCCCGCCACCGGACGCCAGGAACAGCTCGCGCATGGCGGCCGCAATCTGGCGCG
>DASPLM010000331.1:0-3703 GCA_035627575.1 Caulobacteraceae bacterium
GCAGGACGGCCCGCCGGAGCAGGTGCTGGAGGCCTTCGCGCTCGGCCTGCTGGAGAAGCTGGGCTGCGCCGAGCATGCCGACGCGCTTCGCGCCGCCGCCATGGCCGCCGTCGAGGTCCCCGAACTGGGCCAGGCGGTATACGAGGCCGGGCCCGGCGACGGGCGCCGCCGCCTCGCCGCGTGGCTGGAAGACCAGACGCGGGCCGGCCTCCTCGCCATCGACGAGCCGGAGCAGGCGGCCGAGATGTTCAGCGGCATGGTGCTCGGACACGGGCATCTGCGGGCCCTGCTCGGCCTTGCGCCCTTGCCCCCCGAAGCGGCCCGCCGCCGAGCCCGCGCCTGCGCCGCCCGCTTCGTCCGCGCCTTCGCTCCCTGACAACGCGAGACCCCCGCCACGCGTGCGCGGCGGGGGTCGAAGCGGTCTGCGAATGAACGAAGGGCCGCGGCGTTTCCGCCGCGGCCCCCCGCGTCCATCGTCAGGTGACGATTAGGTGTTGGCGATGCCGTCGGCAGCTTCCTGGAACTTGCCGCTGACGTTGCCGCCCAGAGCCTGGGTCGCGGCGATGATCACGACGGCGATCAGGGCAGCAATCAGGCCGTATTCGATGGCCGTGGCGCCGGATTCGTCTTTGATGAAGCGGTTGATGAACTTCGACATGTTTTCGTCTCCTAACGAGTAGACAGTTTCCCACCTGAGGGCCTGAGCTGTCTGGCTCGTTGTGCCCCCGAACGCCATGAGAGATTGCGCCGGGGACGCTTAATTACGAGTGAACGATCCCGGCTCTACTCAGATTTTCTTATAGTGAACGAATCTTTACTCTAAATATCGATTAACCAGTCGCCGGATTTTCCTTGTGAATCAACGGCGCGGCGTGGATTCGGGCGAACTCGGCCATTGGAAAAAAAATGAGGCCGCAGGGGCCGCCTCCGGTGCTCGCCGGCCCGCGGCGCATCCGGAGGCCGGCGGCGCATCCACCGTCGCCGGGCCTCCATGTTTGGTTCACCCTGAGGATTCAGGGTTCCTTGAGGAAAAGGCCGCATCGTCCGCCTCGTGCGCGCACGCGCCAAAGAGTCTTAGGAGCGAAACCCATGCGTCGTCTGCTCATCGCCTGCATGGCCCTGGCGATCGCCACGCCGGCCCTGGCGGCCCCGCGGACCAGCGTCGCCATCGACCAAACCACGCGCGTGAACCTGAAGGGTTCCGCCGCATCGGTCATCGTCGGCAACCCGGCCGTCGCCGACGTCACCGTCGTCGACGAGCGCACCCTCTATCTCTCCGGCCGCGGCTACGGCGTCACCGAGGTGGTGGTGCTGGACCCCCTGGGCCGCACCATCTGGCAGGGCGAAGTGGTCGTCACCTCGCCGACCACGGGCGCGGTCACGGTCTACCGCGGCGGCCATGCGACCGAACTGGCCTGCGCCAATGCCTGCTCGCCCTCCATCCGGTCGGCCAAGCCGCCCGCGGCCGCGACGCCCGCGGCGACGGCGACCGCGTCGAACTGATCGCGACGGCCGGGGGCGCATCGTCATGACCAGGATCGCCAGGATGAGGAAGCGGCGCGGCCTGAACGGCTTCGCCCGCGACGAGGGCGGCGCCACCGCCGTCGAGTTCGCCATGGTCGGCATCCCGTTCTTCTTCATGCTCTTCATGATGATGGAACTGGCGCTGGTGCTGGTCATCAACATGTCGCTCGACGACGCCGTGCGGTCGGCCACGCGGCGTATCCGCACCGGAGAGCTGCAGCAGGCGGGCGGGTCCAGCCTGGCGGCGTTCCGCGAGGACGTCTGCTCGCGCATGGTGTTCATGGCCGAGCACTGCCGCACCCACCTCACCATCGACGTTCGCCACTATCCGCAGTGGGCGGGCGCCAATCCGCCGAGCCCCATGAGCGACGACGGGACCTTCAGCGAAGTGGGGATGCAGTTCGACCCGGGCGGCGCCGAGGACATCGTCCTGGCGCGCGCCTTCTACCGCTGGCCGCTGATCACGCCGTTCCTGTCCCGCGCCATGGCCCGGGCGAACGGCAACGAGGCGGTCATCACCGCCACCGCGACCTTCCGCAACGAGCCCTATCAGCAATGATCGCCTCGACCTTCCGCTGGCTGCAGCGCTTCCACGACGACCGCCGCGGCGTGTCGGCGGTGGAGTTCGCCTTCATCGCCCCGCTGATGATCCTGATCTATTTCGGCATGGCCGAACTCAGTCAGGGGTTCATGGCCCAGAAGCGCGTCGAGCACGTCGCCTCCGCCATCGCCGACCTCGTCGCCCAGGACGAGGAGGTGACCAACAGCGAGCTCACCGACATCTTCGCGGTCGCCACGCACGGACTGAAGCCGTTCTCGACCGCCCCGCTGAAGCAGCGCATCACCAGCGTCACCCGCAACGCCAGCGGCGTCGCCAAGGTGGACTGGAGTTCGAACCAGGGCTGGACCTCGCGGGCCAAGGACTCGACGGTCACCCTGCCGACGAACCTCATCGCCAACGGCGAGAGCGTCGTCATGGCCGAGGTCGAATACCTCTACGAGTCGCCGATCGACTACGTGATGCCGGAGTCGATCACCTTCCGGAAGACCTATTACCTGCGGCCGCGCATGTCGACGAAGGTCGAGAAGCTCTAGGTCAGCGCCGCCTCCAGGGCCGCCAGTCCCGGCGCCGGTTCGACGACCCGCCCGTCGAGCCGGGAGCCCCGGCGCAGCCCCACCAGGCTGTTGGTGAGGAACACGCCCGTAGCGGCCGCCAGACGAGCCGGGCCGGCCGCCGCCTCCTCGACGTCCATGCCCATCGAGCGGGCGGCCGCCAGCACCCGGCCGCGAACCACCCCGTCCAGTACGCCGCACGCCAGGGCCGGCGTGACCAGCCGCTCCCCTTCGAACCAGAAGAGGTTGCCTGCGGCGGCGCAGGCGACCTCGCCGCGCGTGTTCAGCATCACCGCCTCGTCGGCTCCGGCCGCGACGGCCTCGCGGCGGGCCAGCACATTGTCGAGGTAGGCCAGGGTCTTCAGCCGCGACGCCGGGCTGTCGGCGTTGCGGCGCACGCCGGCCGTCGCCAGCCGCGCCGGACCCGCGGGCGCCGGCGGCGCCGCGGCGGCGGCGGCGAACAGGCGAGGGAACGGGGGCTCCGGCCGATCCAGGCCGCGCCCGCCGGAGCCGGCGGTCCAGGTCAGGCGCACCGCCGCCCGCCCCTGCCCCAGGCCGGCGGTCTCCAGCGCCGCCTCTGCCGCCTGCCACAGCTGGTCGTCGCCGGGCGCCGGCAGCCCCAGCACGGCGCAGCCGCGGTCCAGCCGCCGCGCGTGGGCGTCGAAGTCCGTCAGGCGTCCGTCGACGGCCAGCAGGGTCTCGAACAGGCCGTCGCCCAGGAGCAGTCCGCGGTCGTCCAGAGGCACGATCATGCCGCCTCCGTCAGGGCGCGCCGCAGGGCGGCGATCTTGGCCTCGGTTTCCAGCCGCTCTGAACCGGGATCGCTGTCGGCGACGATCCCCGCTCCTGCCGGAGCGCGGAAGCGCCAGCGGCCATCGCGCTCGACGAAGGCCACCGTGCGGATAAGCACGCTCGAATCCAGGGCGCCGTCGAAGCCGGCCCAGAACAGCGAGCCGCACCACGGTCCCCGCGGCGGCTCGTGCGCGGCGATGACGCGCATGGCCTGGACCTTCGGCGCCCCGGTGATCGAGCCGGGCGGGAAGGCGGCGCGCAGCAGGTCGGCGGC
>DASPLM010000332.1:0-4250 GCA_035627575.1 Caulobacteraceae bacterium
GTCATGGCCACCGGCGGGATCATGACGCTGGTGTTCATCACCGTCGTGGTCGTGGTCGCCCTGTTCACCCTCACCTCGCTCGACAACATGCGCCAGCGCCTGCTGGTGCGCGCCGGGCTGCGGCTGGACCGCCTGCTCGCAGGCGAGGTGCTGGGTCGTCTGATCACCCGCGCCAAGGCCGGCGCCGGCGCCCCGCGCGTCGGCCAGGCGATGCGCGAGTTCGACAACTTCCGCCAGACCCTGTCCGGCGCCGGGACGCTCGCCCTGTTCGACGCGCCCTGGACGCCGGTCTACCTGGCCTTCTGCTTCCTCCTGCACCCGGTGCTGGGCCTGATCACCCTGCTGGGCGGCGCCACCCTGGTGACCCTGGCGATCCTGAACGAGCGCTCGGTGAAGCCGAAGATGCAGCGCGCCGCCGAGGCCGCCGCCGGCGCCTACCTGGCCCAGGAGACCGCGGCCAACAGCGCCGAGGTGGTCAAGGCGCTGGGCATGCGCCGCGCCCTCGTCGCCCGCCAGCTGACCGAGCGCAGCAAGGCCACCGACGCCCAGGCCCAGGCCACCTTCTCCGGCGGCAAGTACTCGGGCGCCATCAAGTTCGTCCGCCTGGCGCTGCAGTCGCTGGCGCTGGGCATCGGCGCCTGGCTTGCGGTGGAACGCCAGATCTCCGCCGGCGCCGTCATCGCCGCCTCGGTCCTGCTCAGCCGCGCGCTCGCCCCGCTGGAAGCCCTCGTGGGCGCCTGGGGCGGCGTTATCCAGGGCCGCCAGGCCTTCGCCACCCTGTCCGACCTGTTCGCCCAGTACCCCCCCGAGGCCCCGCGCACCCAGCTGCCGGCGCCCAAGGGACTGGTCCAGGCCGAGCAGATCACCGTCCGCTCGCCCTCCGGCGAGGGGATGCTGCTGAAGGGCGTGTCCTTCTCCATCCAGCCCGGCGAGGTCGTCGGCCTGATCGGCCCGAGCGGCGCGGGAAAGACCACCCTGTCGCGCGTCGTCGCCGGCGCCCTGACCCCCGACTTCGGCGTCGTGCGCCTGGACGGCGCGGACCTGAAGGACTGGGAACCCGACCGCCTCGCAAAGCACGTCGGCTACCTGCCGCAGGACTCGATCCTGTTCCAGGGCACCATCCGCGACAACATCTCCCGCTTCGAGGGCTACACCGAAGCCACGCCCGAGGAGGTGGACGCCCGCGTCATCGCCGCCGCGCAGCAGGCCGGGGCCCACGACATGATCCTGCGCCTGCCCAAGGGCTACGACTACGCGCTCGGCATGGGCGGCCGGGGGCTTTCCGCCGGCCAGTCGCAGCGGGTGGCCTTCGCTCGGGCCATCTACGGCGAGCCGGCCATGATCGTGCTGGACGAGCCCAACGCCCACCTGGACGCCGAGGGCGAAGGCGCCCTGATCCGGACCCTTTTGACGCTTAAGAAGCGGGGCGCCGCCGTTCTCCTGGTGGCGCACCGGACCGGCGTGCTCAATGCCGCCGACAAGATGATCGTCATGCGCGACGGCTCGATCGAGATGTTCGGCCCGCGCGATGAGATCGCCGCGCGGCTGCAGGCGCAGGAGAAGGGCAACCGCCCCGGCCCGCGCCCGACCGTCGTCTCGGCGACCTGAGGTACGCGTAGCCAATGGCCCTGACCGACACGCCAGAACTGCTGCCCCCCGGCAGCGGCAAGCCGGGTCTCCCCGCCAAGGTCGGCGCGGGCTCGCCGCCGCCCGACATGGGCGTGGAGCAGATCGAGGACGATCCCCGCAAGGAACTGCGCATCGGCGGCGTCATCGCCTTCCTGTTCTTCGTCGTCTTCCTCGGCTGGGCCGCCTTCGCCCCGCTGGACGCCGGCGCCTACGCCCAGGGCACGGTGGTCGTCTCCGGCAACCGCCAGGCGGTGCAGCACCGCGACGGCGGGGTCGTCTCGGCCCTGCACGTGCGCGAGGGCGACAAGGTGGTGAAGGGCCAGGTCCTGCTCGAGATCGGCGCGGGGGAGCTGCGCGCCACCGAGCGCGCCCTGTCCACCCAGGTCCTGACCCTTCTGGCCACCCGCGCCCGCCTCGCCGCCGAGCGCGACGGCCGCGAGATCGTCCTGCCGCCGGAGTTCGCCAGCCTCGTTCCCGAGGACGAGCCCCTGGCCCACGAGGCCATGCAGCTGGAGCGCGCCCAGCTCGCCGCCCGCCGCGCCGCCCTGACCACCCAGCAGTCGGTGCTGACCCAGCGCGTCTCGCAGCTGAAACAGCAGATCACCGGTCTGGGCCGGCAGATTTCGGCCAATACCCGCCAGCAGACCCTCATCGGCGAGGAGCTGGAGGGCATGCAGAGCCTGGCCGACCGCGGCTTCGCCCCCGAGAACCGCGTCCGCGCCCTGGAGCGCACCGCCGCCGGCCTGCAGGGCGAGGCCGGCTCGCTGCAGGCCAACGTCGCCCGCGCCCAGGACCAGATCGGCGAGACCCGCACACAGATCATCTCGCTGCAGCGCCAGCAGCTGGAGGAGATCGCCCAGCAGCTGGCCGAGACCGAGCGCATGCTCGGCGAAGCCCAGCCCAAGCTCATCGCGGCTCGCGACCAGCTGGCCCGCGCCCTGGTGCGCGCTCCGGCCTCGGGCGAGGTGGTGGGCCTCAGCATCTTCACCGTCGGCGGGGTCGTCCGCCCGGGCGACAAGCTCATGGACATCGTGCCCCAGGAGGCGAACCTGGTGCTCGACGCCATGGTCTCGCCCCAGGACGCCGACGACATCCGCATCGGTCAGGTGACGGAAGTCCGCTTCCCCGCCTTCCACGAACGCAGCCTGCCGCTGCTGCAGGGCAGGATCAGCAAGATCTCCGCCGACAGCTTCCTGGACGAGCAGTCCGGCCAGCGCTTCTTCAAGGCCGAGGTGATCGTGCCGGAGACGGAGTTGGCGGTGCTGAACCGCGTCCGCGGCGGCCAGTCGGGACTCAAGCCCGGCCTCCCGGCCGAGATCGTCATCCCTCTGAAGAAGCGCACTGCGCTGCAGTACATCCTTGAGCCGCTCGGCCAGCGGGTGTGGCGCTCGTTCCGCGAGCAGTAGCTTTCCCTCGCCCCAAGGCGAAGGAAAGCCGCTAGTGCCGCCGCGCTCGCGCCTCGCTGAGCGCGGCCTCCAGGAAGGCGGCGAGGGTGGCCCGTCCGACGAAGATCTCGGGACGGCCTGACGCAATCACCTCCGGCGGAACCCAGGCGCGGAAGTCGGCTGCGCGCCGTTCCAGCGCCCAGCCGGGCTCGCCCTCGATGGTCTCGAACTCGCTCGTGCCGTCGATCAGCGCGGCCAGCATGGCGCTGTGGCCGTCCGCGACCATGACGGCCACGATCAGCTTGGCCGCGAACAGCGGATCGTCCTGCGGGTCGTAAGGACCGAAGGCTTCGGGGTAGAGGGCCATGGGCTCCCGGCCCCCGCCTAGGCGAGCAGCCGCGCCGCCGCCTCGCAGAACCGGTCGATGTCCTCCTCGTCGTGGTAGAGGCCGAGCCCGACCCGCAGGACGTCGTCGCGCACGTCGGTGATGACGTCGTGTTCCATCAGCGTCTTCTTCCACGCCTGCGCCTCCGGGTGACGGAAGGCGACGAAGCGGGCGCGGGGGCCGTTGTCGATCGGGTTCAGGATCTCGGCCTCGGACAGGCGGCCGCAACGTCCGGCCGCGATGGCGTCCACCAGCTTGCGCGACAGGGCGTCGACCTTCGCGCACACGTCGGCGGTAGTCAGCCCCTCGGCGCGGAGCAGGTCGAACACCGCGTTCAGGCGATAGATGCCGGTCGAATCGAAGGTGCCTCCGAGGAAGCGGCTGGCGTCGGCGGCGAAGCCGACCCCGCCGGGGGGCGCCTGCAGGTCGCCGAATTCCGCGAACCAGCCCGTGACTTCGGGACGGGTCGCGTAGCCGGCGGGCGCGTGCAGGAAGCCAGCGCCCTCGCCGGCCATGGCGTACTTGTAGCCGCCGCCCAGGAAGAACACCCGGTCGGCCACGGCGGACAGGTCCACCGGAATGGCCCGGAAGGAGTGGTAGCCGTCGACGACCACCCAGGTCCCCTCCGGGCTGGCCAGGCCGGCCAGATCCCCGATCCGGTCGAACACCCGGCCCGACTTGAAGAAGACGTGGCTGAGGAAGATCACGTCCCACGTTCCGCCGCGCGCCGCCTCGACGAAGCGATCGTCGAAGCTGTCGAACGGCTCGCAGGGGATGCGGGTGATCTCCACCCCGCCGTCCTCGGCCCAGCGCGCGCCCTGGCGACGGAAGGAGTGGAACTCGCCGTCGGT
>DASPLM010000333.1:0-3108 GCA_035627575.1 Caulobacteraceae bacterium
GCGGCGGACACCCTGATCGCCCACATGCGCCAGGACAAGAAGGCCGAGGGGGGCTCGCTGGTGCTGATCCTGGCCAACGCCATCGGCCAGGCCTTCACGGCCCGCGGCGTGGACCCGGCCGCGGTTCGCGCGTTCCTCGTCGAGGAGGGATGCACGCCATGATGGTCGGGGCCTTCGTCGTGCTGGGGCTGTGCCTGGTGGTGCTGCTCTCCATCTCGGCATTCATGTCGGCGACCGAGACGGCCATGACCGCCGCCAGCCGCGACCGCCTGCACCAGCTGGAGCGCGACGGCGACCCGGCCGCCCGGCGCGTGAACAAGCTGCTGGGCGACCAGGAGACGCTGATCGGGGCGATCCTGCTCGGCAACAACGTCGTCAACATCCTGGCCTCGGCCCTGACCACGGCGGTGCTGAGCCAGGCGATCCCCGGCCCCTTGGGCGTGGCCATCGCCACCGGGGTGATGACCGTCCTGATCGTGATCTTCTCCGAGATCCTGCCCAAGACCGTGGCCATCAGCCGGGCCGACGGCGCGGCGCGTTTCCTGTCGTGGCCCGCCATGCTGGTGGTGAGGATCTTCGGACCCCTGGCCAACGCCGCCCAGTGGGTGGTGCGCCTGACCCTGCGGCCGTTCGGCGTGCGCCTGCAGGCCGGGACCGACGTGCTGGCGGCCCACGAGGAGATCCGCGGCGCCGTGGAATACCACCACTCCGAAGGGCTGGTGGAGAAGCAGGACCGCGAGATGCTGGGCGGCGTGCTGGACCTGGCCGACCTGACCGTCGAGCAGGTCATGGTCCACCGCAAGACCATCGCCATGCTGGACGCCGACATGCCGATCCGCCAGCTGGTCGACGAGGCGCTGGAGATCGGCCACACGCGCATCCCGCTGTACCGCGAGAACCCGGAGAACATCGTCGGCGTGCTGCACGCCCGCGACCTGCTCCGCGCCCTGGCGGCCAGCGAGACGGGGGTCGAGGGCATCGACCTTCCGGCCATCATGCTCGAGCCGTGGTTCGTGCCCGAGACCACCAACCTGAAGGACCAGCTGCAGGCTTTCCTGAAGCGCCGGCTGCACTTCGCCCTGGTGGTGGACGAGTACGGCGCCTTGATGGGGCTGGTGACGCTGGAGGACATCCTCGAGGAGATCGTCGGCGAGATCGACGACGAGCACGACGCCGCCGTGCAAGGCGTTCGCCGCCAGCCGGACGGCTCGGTCCACGTGGACGGCTCGGTCCCGATCCGCGACCTGAACCGGGCCCTGGACTGGGACCTGCCCGAGGAGGACGCCGTCACCGTCGCCGGCCTGGTCATCCACGAGGCCGAGAGCATCCCCGAGCCCGGCCAGACCTTCATCTTCCACGGCCACCGCTTCCAGGTCCTGCGCCGCCAGCGCAACCAGATCACCGGCGTGAAGGTGTGGCCGCCGGCGGAGCGGGAGGGGTAGGGGCGGGCTCGAGACCTGATAGGATCGACACAGGACGTTGTCTGGAGGCCGGCATGACGTGGTGGCGATTCCTGCGATCGTTGGTCCTGTCCATCGTCCTGACAACCATACTCGGCCATGCCGCGCCGGCCGCGGCCCAGCCGAGCATCACCGCCAGCCCTTCCGACGTCGTCGAAGGCGAGCCCGTTCGGGTCGCGATTTCCGGACTGGAACCCGGCCAAACAGTGACGGTGCACGCGTCGCGGATGTGGGCGCGTTTTCCAGTCGGACAGGAGCGGTATTACGGGCGGTCGAGCTTCACCGCCGATGCGCGGGGACAGGTGAAGCTGGCCGACAGTCGGCCGCTGGTCGGCTCGGCCTATGATCGCCCGGATGCGGCCGGACTGTTCTGGTCGATGCAGCCGGTCCGCCGCCTGTCCGCCGCCGGTCTGGCGCCCCCGCAGGGGCTGGCGGCTGTGGAGGCGTTGGCCCCGGGCACGGTGGTCCTGGAAGTAGAGGTGGCGGGCAGGCTGGCGGCCCGGGTGGACGTACGCCTTCGACCAGCCGCCGCGGACGTGGCCGTGCGCGAGGTGCGCGCTCCCGGCGTGACCGGGGTGTTCGCGCAACCCGGGGGGCCTGGGCTCCGGCGGGCCGTTATCGTCCTCGGGGGATCGGAGGGCGGGCTCGCCACAGCCCGGGACCTTGCTCCTCTGCTGGCGTCGCGGGGCTATGCGGTGCTCGGCCTGGCCTACTTCCAGGGCGAGGAGCGCGACCTCATCGGGCTCCGGCCGAACCTGGAATTGATCCCCCTCGAGACACTGGAGGCGGCTCGCCGGTGGCTCGCCGCCCAGCCCGGCGTCGATGCCGGACAGGTGGCGGTGGTCGGCGTTTCCAAGGGCGCGGAACTCGCCCTTGTGGCGGCGGCGACCTATCCGTGGGTGAGCCTCGTCGGCGCCTTCGCACCCAGTCACGTGGTCTGGGAAGGCATTCCGCCTGACGACGACCCCAACCGGTCAGCCGGTTCGTCTTGGACCTTGGGCGACCGACCCTTGCCATTCGTGCGATGGAGCCAGGACGCCGCCCGCCGAGGCGAGGCGGCTCGCGCCGCCACCGGCGTGTCCCGACTGACGGAGGTCCACCTGGAGTCCCTGGTCGAGTACGCCTCCGATATCGAGCAGGCGCGAATACGGATGGAGCGCAGCCGCGCGGCAGTCTTCATTGCGGCCGGACAGGACGACGGCATGTGGCCTTCCGCCTACGCCGCCGAGCAGTTGAGAACGCGGCTTGAGCGGCGCGACCCAAGGCTGCCCGTGCAGATCGAACTGGCGCCGACCGGCCATCAGATATTGGGCGCCGGCTGGAGCCCCACCACGGCCTTCCAACGGCCAACCGGCCTGCGCCATGGCGGAGACGCTCGACTGGATTCGGAGGCGCAGCGTGCAATCTGGCCCAGGTTCCTCGCCTTCCTGGAGGCGCATTATCCTCCGGCTGACAGGGATCCGGCGCGATGAACCTCACCATAGACGCGATGACCGGCCGCTTCGTCCGCCTGGAGCCCTTCACCGCCGCCCTGCGCGACGAGGTCGGCGCCGGCCAGGACGCGGACGCCGAGGGCTGGGCCATCATGTCGTCGAGCGGGCGGGGCGAGCACTTTCCGGCGTGGTGGGACGCCGCCTTCGGGGAGCAC
>DASPLM010000334.1:0-3394 GCA_035627575.1 Caulobacteraceae bacterium
ACCCGGCGAACCCGCCCTTCATCCTCGAGCAGACCGACAAGGCCCTGACCGAGCTGCGCGCCGGCCGCACGCTCGACGTCTCCGGCTTCCACCCCGGCCTGCAGCCGCTGTTCGGGCCGCAGGTGCAGCCGTTCCTGATCAGCCTGTTCTCCTATGACCCGGCTGAGCTGGTGAAGGCCTACAAGGGCCCCGTCCTGGTGGTGCAGGGCACGACCGACCTGCAGATCACCATGGTCGACGCCGAGCGCCTCGCCGCCGCGCGTCCGGGCGTGACGCTGGTCCGGATCGAGGGCATGAACCACGTCCTCAAGACCGCCCCGGCCGACCGGCTGGGCAACATGTCCACCTACGGCGACGCGAGCCTGCCGCTGGCGCCCGGCGTCGCCGACGCCATCGCCACGTTCGTGAAGGCCAACTAGCCCGCAAACCTGCTTGGGCGCGGGGGGCGAAGCGCGCTAGCCTTCCCGCTCACAGCCCAAGGGAGTCGCATGCGGATCGCGACCTGGAACGTCAATTCGGTCAATGCGCGGATCGAGACCGTGGAAGCCTGGTTCCGCGAGCACCTGCCCGACGTAGCCTGCCTGCAGGAGATCAAGTGCGTGGACGAGAAGTTCCCGCGCGAGCTGTTCGAAGGCTTGGGCTACAACGTCGAGACCCACGGCCAGAAGAGCTACAACGGCGTCGCCATCGTCTCGAAGCATCCGCTGAGCGACGTCCGCCGCGGCCTGCCCGGCGGCGAGGCAGACGAGCAGTCGCGCTACATCGAGGCCCTGGTGGAGGGTCCCACCCCGGTGCGCGTGGGCGGCCTGTACCTGCCCAACGGCAATCCGATCGGGACCGAGAAGTTCGCCTACAAGCTGGCCTGGATGGAGCGGCTGCGGCGCCACGCCGCCGGCCTGCTCGCGCTGGAGGAGCCGACGGTCCTCTGCGGCGACTACAACGTCATTCCGGAACCGGAAGACGCGAAGAATCCGCAGAACTGGACCCGCGACGCCCTGTTCCAGCCCGAAAGCCGGCAGGCCTGGCGCGCCTTGAAGGCGCTGGGCCTCTACGAGGCGCACGAACTGGCGGGCTCGCCGCCCCAGACCTATACCTTCTGGGACTATCAGGCCGGGGCCTGGCGACGGAACGACGGCATCCGCATCGACCACCACTTCCTCTCGCCCCAGGCGGCCGACGCCTTCGCCGGCTACGAGGTGCATCGCGACGCCCGGGAGATGGAGAAGCCCTCTGACCACGTGCCGGTAGTGGTCGAGCTCGCCTTCTGATCCCATGGAAAGCGCGGTCCGCACCCTGCTGCTCCTGGGTCTGGCGGCGCTGGCGCTGACCGGAGGCGTGGCCGGGGCGGCCTGGTGGTTCGAGGAAGGCCGCCGGCTGCGCCGCATCCTGAAGAAGGTGCTCAAGCGCACGCCCGAGGCCGAGGCGATCGACCCGGGCCAGGGACGGGCCGCGGGGCTCGACCTGGACAGCGGCGCTGTGGCGGTGCTGTGGGACCGCGGCGGGTCGGGCCTGGTCTACGCCATCGACGAACTGGAAGGCGCCGAACTGATCGTTGACGGCCAGGTGGCGGCGCGGGCCGCGCGCGGCGACCGCCGTCCGCTGGACCGCCTCCCCGCCGACGCCGGCGAGGTCACCCTGCGCCTGATCTTCGCCGACGCCCGCTGGCCCGAGTTCGAGCTGGCGCTGTGGGGCGACGGCTCGGTAGCCCGCGCGAAACCAGGCGAAACGGCCGGCGAGGCCGTCAAGCTGGGCCGCCGCTGGCTGGCCCACATCGACGCCGTGCTGCGACGGCCGCCGGCGTCCAGGCCGCCCGTTCCGCGGGCCGAGCCGGACGAGCCCGAAGTCTGAGCCTTATTGCCAAGGTGGCTTGGCGCGTGTGAAGTCCGCCTGTCTCAGGGGGAAGTTCACCATGAAACTCAACGCGCCTACGGTCCTGTTTTTCCTGCTGTCGCTGGTGCTGGTCGTGATCGGCCTGGTCGGTCACCTGCAGCCCAGCCTGCTCGCGGCCCTGCCGCCGATGATCGCCGCCAACAAGTTCTGGTTCGTCGTCGGCGGCTACGGCGTGCTCACAGCCGGGGTGCTGTTCCGGGGGATTTGACGGCGCTTTCCTTCTCACCCGAGGGGGGAGAAGGAGGTCCCAGCGCACCGGAGCGAAGCGAAGGTCCTTGCGCTGGAGGAAGAGGGGAAACGCGCGTCAGCGCGCCCGCGGCACGGCTGAGCGGCGGCTGAGCGGGCTTGCCGCCCGCCCCCTCTCTTCCTCCCACGCGAGGACCTGCGCTGCTTCGCAGCTCCGGTGCGTGGGGCCCTCCTTCCCTGCCCCTTCGGGGAGGGAAGGAAAGCAACTCAGTCGTTCCGCCGCTCCACCGCCGCCAGGAATCGGTCGGCGACATAGTTCGCCTGCTCGTCGGTCAGGTAGGGGTGCAGCGGCAGGGACAGCACGCGGGACGTCAGGCGCTCGGCCTCCGGCAGGCCGCCCTCCGGCGCGAGGTGGGCGAAGGCCTTCATCTGGTGCAGCGGCTGAGGGTAGTAGATCGCCGTCGGGACGCCGTCGTCCTTCAGCCGCGCCTGCACCGCGTCGCGGTCGTCGATGGCCACGGTGTAGTAGCCCCAGCCGCTCTCGGCCCGCGGCGGGAAGTCCTGGGCGTCGAAGGCGCCCGCCAGGCGGCGGTTGTACAGCTCGGCGATCTCGATGCGGCGCTTCAGCTCGTCGGGGAAGATCTTCAGCTTCTCGGTGACGATGGCGCACTGGATCGAGTCCAGGCGGCCGTTCATGCCGACGCGCACGCTCTCCTTGCGGTTCGCGTCGGTGCCGTGCCAGCGGATTTGCTCGCACTTTTCGTACAGCGCCTCGTCGCGGAACATGACCGCGCCGCCGTCGCCGTAGCAGCCGAGCGACTTGGCCGGGAAGAAGCTGGTGCCCGTCACCGGCGCGATGTCGCCCGCGTAGCGGCCGTCCCACTTGCAGCCGAACGATTGGGCCGCGTCGGCCAGCACGGTCATCCCCTCGCGCTCGGCGATGGGGAATATCTCGTCGTAGGCGGCCGGAATGCCGAACAGGTCCACCGCCACCACCAGGCGCGGGTTGAGGCCGCGGGCCCTGGCCTCGGCGACACGGCGCTCCAGATCGGCCGGGTCCATCGAGAAGTCGCGCCCGCGCACGTCCACGAACACCGGCGTGGCGCCCGAGATCATCGCGGCGCTGCAGGTGGCGTTGTAGGTAAAGGCGGGGATGAAGACGGCGTCGTCCGCCTTCAGCTCCAGCGCCATCATGGGGATGATCAGGGCGTCGGTGCCGTTGCCCACCGCCAGCGCCTTCGCGCAGCCGGTGAAGTCGCACAGCGCCTGCTCCAGCTCGGCCACCTCGGGCCCGTTGATATAGGCCCCGTGGTCGAGC
>DASPLM010000335.1:0-6354 GCA_035627575.1 Caulobacteraceae bacterium
CGGCCCTGCTGGTGTTCGGCGGGCGCATCGAGACGGCCCTGCTGGCGGCGGACCTGCCCGCCGCCGCCGCTTCCCTGCCGGCGGAACAGCAGGAGCGGCTGGTCAGCGATGCGCGCGCCATCGCCGTCGGACGCTCGCCCAGCGCGGTGCAGTACGAGGGGCCGCTGAAGGCCGCCCTCGACACGACCGTCGCGCGCGCCCGCAGCTACGACGCCCTGCTCACCGGCGGCGGCATCGCCTTGGCCGTCCTGCTCGCGCTCATCGGCGGCCTGCTGGCGCTGCGTCGTCTTTCGCCGGAGTTCCGCGCCCGCAACCGGGTCGAGGGCTGGGTCGGCGGGGTGCTGCTGGCCTGTTCCGTCGCGGCGGTCCTGACCACCTTCGGCATCATCGGTTCCCTGCTGTTCGAGAGCCTGCGCTTCTTCGCAGCGGTCTCCCCCGTCGAGTTCCTGACCGGCATGCACTGGAGCCCGCAGGTGGCCATGCGCGCGGATCAGGCGGGCGGGTCAGGCGCCTTCGGGGCCGTGCCGCTGTTCGTGGGCACCTTCCTGGTGATGCTGATCGCCATGCTGGTGGCCGGGCCGGTGGGCCTGTTCTCGGCCATCTACCTGGCGGAGTACGCCGGGCCCCGCACGCGCGGCTGGGTCAAGCCGCTGCTGGAGATTCTCGCCGGGGTGCCCACCGTCGTCTACGGCTTCTTCGCCGCCCTGACCGTCGGCCCCGCCTTCCGCGCCTTCTTCAACTCCATCGGCGCGAACCTGATCGGCGGGCCGCTGGACGGCATCGGCCAGTACCTCATCGGGGTGCAGAACCAGATGGCGCTCACCGCCGGCGTGGTCATGGGCATCATGCTGATCCCCTTCGTCTCCTCCCTGTCGGACGACATCATCAACGCGGTGCCGCAGAGCCTGCGCGACGGCTCCTACGCCATGGGCGCGACGAAGTCGGAGACGGTGAAGAAGGTGGTGCTGCCCGCCGCCCTCCCGGGCGTCATGGGCGCCTTCCTGCTCGCCATCTCGCGGGCCATCGGCGAGACCATGATCGTGACCATGGCCGCCGGCCTGCAGGCCAAGGCGACGCTGAACCCGCTGGACACGGTCACGACCGTCACGGTGCAGATCGTGTCCCTGCTCACCGGCGACCAGGAGTTCGACAGTCCCAAGACCCTGGCCGCCTTCGGCCTCGGCCTGACCCTGTTTGTGGTCACCCTGGCGCTGAACGTCATCGCCCTGCGCATCGTGCAAGCCTATCGGGAACAGTATGACTGACGCAGCCCTGCCCCCCGCCGGCGCGGCCAGCGCCGTCCGCACGGCCGCCGAGCGGCGGCTTAGGAAGCGCCACGCCGCCGAGCGGCGGTTCAAGGCCTACGGCCTGGCGGCGATCGTCATCGCCCTGACCTTCCTCGTGATCCTGGTCGGGCGGCTGGGCATGCAGGGCTACCACGCCTTCTGGACCCACTCGGTCACCATGCCGGTCTACGTCGACGCCGCCCGGGTCGACCGTACGGACCTGGCCGGCGCCAACTACGACATGATGATCGCCGAGCAGCTGCTCGCCCGCCTCGGCGCGGAGAACGACGAGCTCGGCGAGAACGCCATGAAGGCCAAGGACCTGATCTCGCCCGACATGGGCTATCAGGTGCTGGAGAGGCTGCGGGCCGACCCCTCCCTGATTGGCCGCACGGTTTCCGTCACCGCCCCGGTCGCCGGCAACGCGGACCTCTACTTCAAGGGCGAGCTGGGCCGCGACATCGCCGAGGACGACCGCAGGCTGGACGACCAGCAGTTCGACTGGCTGGACCGGCTCAAGGCGGACGGCCTGGTAAGGGGCCACTTCAACAGCGGCCTGTTCACCCGATCGGACTCCACCCAGCCGGAACTGGCGGGCCTGCTCGGCGCCATCGTCGGCTCGGCCCTGATGGTCATCGTCACCGCCCTGATCGCCGTCCCGATGGGCGTGGGCGCGGCGGTCTATCTCGAGATGTTCGCACCGAAGAACCGCTGGACCGGGCTGATCGAGGTGAACATCAACAACCTCGCCGCCGTGCCGTCGATCGTCTACGGCCTGCTGGGCCTGGCGGTGTTCATCAACTGGCTGGGCTTCCCGCGCTCGGCGCCGATCACCGGCGGGGTGGTGCTGGCCCTGATGGCCCTGCCGACCATCATCATCGCCACGCGCTCGGCGCTGAAGGCGGTGCCGCCGTCGATCACCGACGGGGCGCTGGCGGTGGGTGCGTCCAAGACCCAGGCGGTGTTCCACCACGTCCTGCCGCTCGCCATGCCGGGCATCATGACGGGCACCATCATCTCGCTGGCCCACGCCATCGGCGAGACCGCGCCGCTCCTGATGATCGGCATGGTCAGCTTCGTGCCGGGCGTGCCCGAGGGCTTCACCTCCGCGGCCACCGTGCTGCCCGTGGAGATATTCATCTGGGAGAATGCGTCGGAGCGGTCGTTCCACGAGAAGACCGCCGCCGCCATCCTCGTTCTCCTCGGTTTCATGATCGTGATGAACGCCGCCGCCATCGTCCTGCGGCGCCGCTTCGAACGCAGGTGGTAGGCATGCTCTCCCGAATTCTCCGTCAGGGTCCCGACATGGAGACCACGCTGCTGCCGCCAACGCCCGTGTCGGCGCCGCTGGCCCCCGTGGGCGGGTCGAAGATCTCGGCCCGCAACGTCAGCGTCTTCTACGGCCCCAAGCAGGCGCTGTTCGGCGTCAACCTCGAGGTGCCGGATAACGCGGTGACCGCCCTGATCGGCCCGTCCGGCTGCGGCAAGTCCACCTTCCTGCGCTGCATGAACCGGATGAACGACACCATCCCGGGCGCGCGGGTCGAGGGCGAGATCGTCATCGACGGCGACAACGTCAACGACCGCCGCATCGACCCGGTGCTGCTGCGCGCCCGCGTCGGCATGGTGTTCCAGAAGCCGAACCCGTTCCCCAAGTCGATCTTCGAGAACGTGGCCTACGGCGCTCGCATCCACGGTCTGGCCACGTCCAAGTCCGAGATGGAGGGCCTCGTCGAGAACGCCCTGAAGCGCGCCGGCCTGTGGGGCGAGGTGGCCGACCGGCTGCACCAGCCCGGCACCGGCCTGAGCGGCGGCCAGCAGCAGCGCCTGGTCATCGCCCGCGCCATCGCGGTGGAGCCCGAGGTGATCCTGATGGACGAGCCGTGCTCGGCGCTCGACCCGATCGCCACGGCCAAGATCGAGGACCTGATGGACGAGCTGCGCCAGCAGTTCTGCATCGTCATCGTCACCCACTCGATGGCCCAGGCGGCCCGGGTATCCCAGCGAACGGCCTTCTTCCACATGGGCCGGCTGGTCGAGGACGGGCCGACCGAGGAGATCTTCACCAACCCGCGCGACACGCGCACCCACGACTACATCACCGGCCGGATCGGCTGAGGAAGGGCGTCCCATGTCCCACCAGCACATCGTCTCGTCCTTCGGCGAGGAGCTGGACCAGCTCCGGGCCGAGGTGGTCCAGCTCGGCGGCCTGGCCGAGGCTCTGGTCGCCGACGCCGTGGCCTCGGTCGCCCGCCGCGACGCCGCCCTGGCCGCCCAGGTGGTCCAGCGCGACCGCAAGCTCGACGAACTCCAGGCCGATATCGAGCGCAAGGCGTTGCGCCTGATCGCGCTGCGCCAGCCCATGGCCGCCGACCTGCGCCAGACGGTCGCCGCCCTGAAGATTTCCCTGTCGCTGGAACGCGTGGGCGACATGGCCAAGGGCATCGCCAAGCGGGTCGACGTCCTGGCCGAGGCCGAGGGCATGACCAAGCTGGCCCGCTCCTTCGAGCGCATGGGCAAGCTGGTGCAGACCCGGCTGAAGGAGGTGCTGGACGCCTACGCCCGCTCCGAGACCCCCGGCCTGATGAACGTCTGGGCCCACGACGACGAGATCGACGACCACTACGAGAGCATGTTCCGCGAACTGCTCACCTACATGATGGGTGATGCGCGCATGATCGGGGCCGGGGCGAACCTGTTGTTCATGGCCAAGAATCTCGAGCGGATCGGCGACCACGCCACCAACATCGCGGAGATGGCCCACTACGAGATCACCGGCGTCGAGATCGAGGGCGACCGGCCCAAGGGCGAGCCCGTCAAGGGCTGAGCCGGGAGAGCGCGCGCATGTCTACGCCGTACATCATGGTCGTGGAGGACGAGGACGCGCTCGCGACCCTGCTCCACTACAATCTCGAGAAGGAAGGCTATGAGGTCGGGCTCGCCGGCGACGGCGAGGAGGCCTTGCTGCAGGCCGAGGAGCGCGCGCCGGACCTGGTGGTGCTGGACTGGATGCTGCCCAAGGTCTCGGGCATCGAGGTCTGCCGGCGGCTGCGCTCGCGCCCGGGCACCCGCAACGTGCCCATCATCATGCTGACGGCGCGGGGCGAGGAGAGCGACCGGGTGCGCGGTCTCGACACCGGCGCCGACGACTACATCACCAAGCCTTTCGCCATGAGCGAGCTGTCGGCGCGCGTCCGCGCCGTGCTGCGGCGCATCCGTCCCGGCCTCGCCGACGACCAGGTCCGTCGCGGCGACCTGATGATGGACCGGGTCGCGCACCGCGTGCGCCGCGGCGAGCGCGACATCCACCTGGGTCCGACGGAGTACCGCCTGCTCGACCACTTCATGCAGCACCCCGGCCGCGTGTTCAGCCGAGAGCAACTGCTCGACGCCGTATGGGGCTCGAACGTCTATGTCGAGGTGCGCACGGTCGACGTGCACATCGGCCGCCTGCGCAAGGCGATCACCGCCGAGGGCGAACGCGACCCGATCCGCACCGTCCGCTCGGCCGGCTACGCCCTGGACCTGGAAGGATAGGGCGGCCGGGCGACCGTCTGCCCAATTCTGAAATCCCCGCGTGTTCCGCGGCAGGAGGCGAGTCGGGGACCTGTCCCCAAATCGCCCCCCTGGGACCTACACTCCCTCCGGCTCGACCTCGTAGACGCGCGAGCAGTACTCACAGGTGACGCGGATGACGCCGTCGTCCTCGACCATGTCCGCCCGCTCGTCCAGCGGGAAGGCGCGAAGCATGCCGACCACGCTGTCGTGGGTGCAGCGGCAGAAGGCGCGCAGTTCGCGCGGCTCGAACATGCGCACGCCGTCCTCGTGGAACAGGCGGTAAAGCAGCCGGTCCGTGGGGATGGTCGGGTCGATCAGCTCGTCCTCGCCCAGCGTCTCGAACAGGATCTTCTCGCGGTTCCAGGCCTCGTCCGTGTCGCCGCGGGCCTGATCGCCCGCCACCAGCTGCAGCATGGCCCCGCCGGCGCGCCAGCGCGAGCCGGCCTCGTCCTGGACCTCGCCCACGGCGAGCCGAATGCGGGTCGGCAGCTGCTCCGACTGGGCGAAATAGTGCTCGGCGCACAGGGCCAGGGTCTCGCCCTCGATGGGCGTGATGCCCTGGTGGCGCTCCATGTGCTCGCCCTGGTCCACGGTCATGACGAAGACGCCCTTGCCCAGCAGGGTCCTGGCGCCGGGCCGGGCGAACCCGCCGCTGAGCGCTTCGACGCCCTCGCGGTTGAAGCGGCAGTAGCCCCGGAGCGCGCCGGAGGTGTCGTAATCGGCCACGACGTAGGACACGGGCCCGTCGCCCTGGGCCTGGACGATCAGGCGGCCTTCAAATTTCAGCGCTGCGCCCACCAGGGCGGCGAGCGCGCAGGCTTCGCCCAGCAGGTTGGCCACCGGATCGGGGTAGGCGTGGCGCTTGAGGATGTCGTCGACCACGGCGCCCAGGCGCACGATGCGGCCGCGCACGGGCCAGTTCTCGATCTGGAAGCCCGCGACGAGATCGTCGGTGGGGATGGAGGCGTCTGTCACGGCAAAACCCTGGCCGGCCCGCAGCAGGGGGCCGCTTCATGAGACGGGAGTGAATCGGATCGCGGACAGATAGGGAAGCCGATCGCCGATTTTAAGGCGTCAGTCGTTCGCGGCAGGAAGCCGCAGGGGCGCCGGCTCGTGGGCCGTCGCGCCGGCCGCGGGAGCCAGGGCGAACCGCTCCGCCAGCGGCCGTCGGGGCGGGGCCGGCCGCAGCCTGGCCAGGGTCCCGCCCGCGCCCGCAAGGGCGAATTCGAAGCGCCGCGCCACGTCGTCCCAGCCGTGCAGGGCGTCGACGATGTCCACCTTCTCGCGCAGGTGGCGGACCAGGCGTTCGAACAGTTCGGCGGCCTGCCGGTCGACCTCGCGCACGATCTCGCCGTCCTGGCGTTCTATGGAGCGGCCGAAGCAACGCTGGATCGCCGCCAGCCGTCCGAAATGGTCTGCGTTCCACTCGGCGTAGAGAGCCTCGTCCATGACCGCCATGGCGTCTTCGACGAGGCCGCAGAGCTCGTCGGCGACCGGCTGGACCACCTCG
>DASPLM010000336.1:0-7043 GCA_035627575.1 Caulobacteraceae bacterium
CGAGATCGACAACGGCCCGCGCGTGTACCGGACCTGGGCCTGCCGGGCGAAGACCGTGCCTTCCGACGGGCCGATGTAGTCCGCGGTCTCCGGCAGGACGGCGATGTTCTGGAAGTTGGTCCACTCCTGGCCCACCAACCAGTTGTCGACCGTGACGAAGGCGCGCCGCAGCGCCGGGTTGGACGGGCTGGTGGTGCGCTGGTCCCCGGCGCCGGGCAGAACCTGGAAGTCCATCTCGATGCGGGTGCCGACCTTGTGGCCGGCCACAAGGCCGTTCGTGGCGAACCAGAAGCGGGTCTGGCGCGCGTTGAAGTCCAGGGCGGTCGACTCGTCGGCCCCGCCGATCGGGATGGATCCCGGCAGATAGAAGTCGCGCAGGGCGTCGCCGTTGGCCGGGTCTCCGCCGCTGTAGCTCGAGGCCGTCGCGTCCAGCTTGATGAAGCCGCCGAAGGTCACCTGGTGGGCGCCGATGCGGAAGCCGTCGGCGGGAACCGCGGCCGCCGCTGCGGGCGCGACCGAAGCGTGCTGCTCGAGACGAATGATGTCGTCGCGCTGTTCGGCCTGCTGGGTGCGGGACGCCGTCACCTCGGCCTTCAGTTCGTTCAGCTGGGCCTCCAGCTGGGCGATCCGGGCCTCCAGCGCCGCGGTGTCCTGGGCGAGAGCCGCGCCGGGCGCGGTCGCGAGAGCCAAGGCGGCGACGCCGCCGAGCAGATGATGCCTCGTCATGCAGTCCTCCCGTCCGTCTGGCGCGGACTCCTGAGGGCCAGCTTCGGGAGACGACGGGTCGCGGGCCATTAGCCATTGGTCTAGTTTCGACCAAAGTCGAACCGAGCCATTCTGTGGCCTCGGCGCTGGCCCTCTTCCCCGGCCCCCGCCGCACCCGCAGGAAAGGACGTCATGGACCGCATCGTCGTCGCCGACGATCACCCCCTGTTCCGCAGCGCGCTGCGTTCGGCCCTGGAGCGGGCGGCGCCCGGCTCGGAGATCGCGGAGTGCTCCACCCTGGCGGAGGCGCAGGCCGCCCTGGCCGCCGCCCCCGCCGACCTGCTGCTGCTCGACCTGAAGATGTCCGACTGCCAAGGGTTCGCCGGCCTCGCCGCCGTTCGCTCCGACCATCCTGCCCTGCCGGTCGCGATCGTCTCGGCGACGGAGGACGCGGCCACCGTGCGCCAGGCCCTGGCCTTCGGCGCCGCCGCCTTCATCCCCAAGTCCGCCGCCCTGCCGGAAATGGTCACGGCCCTGCGTGCGGTGCTCGACGGCGAAAGCTGGGCCCCGCCTGAGGGCAGCGACGAGCCCAGCGAGCACGAGCGAAGGGTGGCCAGCCTGACTCCGTCCCAGCTCCGTATCCTGGCCGGACTCCAGAACGGCCGCCTGAACAAGCAGATCGCCCATGACCTCGGCGTCAGCGAAGCCACCATCAAGGCGCACCTGACTGGCGTGTTCCGCAAGCTGGGCGTCCAGAACCGCACACAGGCGGTGCTCGCGGCCCAGGCGCTCGGCTCAACGCTTGATGGCGGAGCGACGCCGGCGCCGGCGCCCGAGTCGCGCAACCGCTCCGGCTGAAGGGCTACTGGGCCGCGAAGGCTCTGCGGCGAGACAGGAAGGCCTTTAGCGAAGCCGGCTTGACGGGCTTGCCCATCAGCACCGCCCCGGCGGCGGAGGCCAGCCCCGGCAACGCCTCGTCGGCGTCGGCGGTGATCAGCGCAATGTGGTCCACGGACCTCGCCCGAAGCACCGCGACGACGCTCAGGCCGTCCGCCCCCTCCCCAAGGTGCAGGTCCACGACCGCCGCGTCCAACGGCCCTTGCGCGGCCAGCGCGGTCGCGGCGTCCGCGGCCGGGACCGGTTCCGCGCCCCAGCGGCGCAGCAGCGCGCACAGCCCGTCCAGGATGGCGGGATCGTTGTCGACGCAGAGCACCCGCAGCCCCTGGACCGGCCCCCGCGGCGCCCGAGAGGCCGGCGGCGCGGCCTCCGCGACGGGCGCCGCCCGCGGGGCGGTGATCATGAAACACGACCCCTTGCCCGGTTCCGAGATCAGTCGCAGGTGGTGGCCCAGAAGCCGCGCGATCCGCTGCACGATGGCGAGCCCCAGTCCGGCGCCGACCTCGTCGCCGGCCCGCCCCGGAAGCCGCGCGAACTCGGTAAATCCGGTCTCGTGCTGCTCCCGCGGAATGCCACGGCCCGTGTCGTGGACCTCGAAACGCAGGCCATCGCCGTCGCGGCGACACCCGACCAGCACCCGACCCGTGTCGGTATAGCGGACGGCGTTGCCGATCAGGTTCTGCAGCACCGAGCGGAGCAGGTCCCGGTCCGAGGATATCCAGGCGGTCGAAGGGACGATGGTGAGCGCGAGCCCCTTGGCTCGCGCCAGCGGGGCGAATTCGCGCCGGAGGTCGGCGAACAGCGCCTCCACCGACAACGGCGCAACCGCCGTACGCACGCCGCCTGCGTCGAGCCGCGACAGATTGAGCAGGGCCTTGAGCAGGCGGTGGGCGCTCTCGATCGAGCGATCCGCATTGTCTGCCAGCGCGTGCGGCCCCGTGTCCGACAGCCCCGGTTCCTCCTTGAGCGCGGCGATGAACAGCCGGGCGGCGTGCAGCGGCTGCAGCAGGTCGTGGCTGGCGGCGGCGAGGAAACGGGTCTTGGAGGCCACGGCTTCTTCGGCCAGGCGGCGCGCGTCGTCCAGCCGTTCGGTGCGGTCGGCCACGCGCGCCTCCAGCTGCTCGTTGGCTTCGGCTAGCGCCTCGGCCGCCCGCCGCAGTTCGGTGATGTCGGTGTAGCTCGTGACGTAGCCGCCGCCCGCCATGGGCGCGCCCGACGACCGCAGCACGCGGCCGTTCGGCTGGACCCGTTCATAGACGTGGGGCGTGCGCCGACGCAGGGCCTCCAGCCGTCGCTGCACCCAGGTTTCGGCCTCCTCCGCCGGCACTTCGCCCCGCTGCGCGTTGAGATGGTAGATGGCTGCGACCGGCAACCCGACATGGACGAATCCGCGCGGCAGGTCGAACATCTCCAGGTAGCGTGCATTCCAGGCGATCAGGCGCAGGTCGGCGTCCACCACGCTGACGCCCTGGTCGATGTTGTCGAGGGTGGCCTGCAGCAGTTCACGGTTGAACTGGACCGCCTGGGACGCCTCGTCGAGCATCCGCACGACGTCCTCGGGCGCCCGGCCGCCGCCCGCCAGCGCCGCCGATATGACCCGCCGGGCCGAGGACGCCCCGACGGCGCCCGCGAGCATCCGTTCGGCCGCGCGCGCCAGGCCGGCGTCGGCGGGATCCGTCTCCTTGAGCGGCCGGCCGGTCTCCGCCGCGAAGGCCGCGAAGGCCCGCTCGGCGCCGGCGTCGCCGACGAAGCGGGACACCAGGGTCTTCAGGTCGCCCACGGACGCGCCGCTGGGCGCCGGGTCCCGCACGCGCCAGTCGGGGCTCAGCCGATCGACGAAGGCACGGGCCTGGACCTGATCGATCAGCCGCGGCCGCGAGAGCTTCGACACCACGACGAAGATCGCGGTGTTCAGGCCGAGGCTGAGCAGGACGCCCAGGGGCAGCGGATCCTCCAGGCCGAACGGCCGCTCGCCTGCGAGCCCCAGCACGGCGCCCACTTGCGGCCCCGCCAGCAGCAGCAGCCAGACCACAGACCCGGCGGCGATGCCGGCTATGGCGCCGCGGGCGTGGCCGCCGCGCCAGAGCACCGCGCCGAAAAGCGCCGGCCCCAGCTGGGCCAGCGCCGCGAAGGACGTCAGGCCGATCGAGGCGAGGCCCGCGGACCGGTCCATGGCCTGGTAGTAGAGCCACGCCAGGAACAGCAGCACGCAGATGGCCACCCGGCGGACCTGCAGGATGGACCGGGCCATATCCGATGAGTCCTCGCGGGCCCGCCAGCGCTCCCGCGCCACCAGCGGCAGGATCAGGCTGTTGGAGGCCATGGCCGACAGGGCCACGCTCTCGACGATGACCATGGCCGTGGCCGCCGAGAAGCCGCCGACCAGGGCGATCGAGGTCAGCGACAGCGATCCGCTGCTGAGCGGCAGGTCCAGCACGAACAGGTCGGGGTCCGGGATGGTCGAGAACAGGCTGCCCGCCGCCAGCAACGGCACGACCGCCAGGCTGGTAAGGGCCAGGTAGGTGGGGAAGACCCAGCGCGCGCGCCTGGTGTGCGCGCCTTCCGGCGCCTCGACGAATCCGACGTGGAACTGTCGGGGCAGGCAGAAGATGGCCAGGGTCGACAGCAGGGTGATGGTCAGGAACCGCCCGTCGACATCCGGCGGGGTCGCCAGTTCGCCCAGGCTCGTGCGGACGGTCGCGGTGTCGGGCGCCTGGAACAGCAGCAGGGCGGCGAACCCGGCCACCGCGATCAGCGCGGCGAGCTTGACGACCGACTCCAGCGCGATGGCATGGATGAGACCCCGGTTGTGCTCGGTCAGGTCCGGCCTGCGCGCGCCGAACAGGATGGTGAAGCCGGCGAGAACCACCGCGATCAGGGCGACGGTCAGGCCTTCCGACCCCGCCACCGGCGTGCCGACGTTCAGCCGCTCCCACACCATGGACAGCGAGCGGAGCTGCAGCGCGATATAGGGCAGCGAGCCCACGATGGCGACGCAGGCGACCAGGGCGCCCAACGTCTGGCTCTTGCCGTACCGGGAGGACAGGAAGTCGGCGATCGAGCCGATGTTCTCGCGCTTCACGGCCGCACCGATGCGGCGCCAGACCGGCCAGAACAGCAGGATGCCCAGGGCCGGCCCGATGTAGATCGGCAGGTACTCCCAGCCGTTGCGAGCCGCGGTGCCGACGGCGCCGTAGTAGGTCCAGGAGGTGCAGTAGATCGCCAGCGACAGGGCGTAGGCCCACGGCCCAAGCCGGCGGCGGCTGACGCCGGGCCGCTCGCTGCGCCAGGCGACGGCGAACAGCACCGCCATGTAGCCGGCGACCAGGGCAAGGACCAGGAGGCTGAACATCATGGCGATCTAGAAGCTTCGCGGCCGCGCCAGACAAGCCCCGGATGTGGCGAGGGACGGACCGGCCCTGCGGCCGATCCGCCCCCGCCGCGCTCCCGGGGAGGAACCTCAGGCGTGGATGTCGGCGTCCTTGCCTTCCTTGACCCACAGGAATCCGATAATCGCCGTCAGCACGGCCACCACGATCGGGTACCAGAGGCCGTAGTAGATGTTGCCCGTCGCCGCGACCATGGCGAAGGCCGTCGTGGGCAGGAAGCCGCCGAACCAGCCGTTGCCGATGTGATAGGGCAGCGACATGGACGTGTAGCGGATCCTGGTCGGGAACATCTCCACCAGGGCGGCCGCGATTGGGCCGTAGACCATGGTCACGTAGAAGACGAGGACGAACAGGATGGCGATGACCAGCGGCTTGTTGACGAGCGCGCTGTCGGCCTTTGCCGGATAGCCCGCCGCCGTCAGCGCCTCGCCGAGTTGCTTGTCCCAGGCGGTCTTCTGCGCCTTGAACTCAGCCGGCGGCAGGGTCTTGCCGGGGAAGCTCTGGACCACCTGGTCGCCGATGCGCACCTGGGCGACCGCGCCGGCGGGGGCCGCCTCGTTCTCATAGGTGACGCCGGCCTTGGCCAGATAGGACTTGGCGAGGTCGCACGAGCTGTTGAACACGGTCTTGCCGATGGGATCGAACTGCAGGGCGCAGTCGGCCGGGTCGGCATAGACGGTGACGGGCGCGGAGGCAGCGGCCGCCGCCAGGCGCGGGTTGGCCGCCTGGGTGAGGGCCTGGAACAGCGGGAAGTAGGTCAGGGCCGCGATCAGGCACCCGGCCAGGATGATTGGCTTGCGGCCGACCTTGTCCGACAGCCAGCCCCAGAAGACGAAGAAGGGCGTGGCCAGCAGGAGCGCCGTGGCGATGAGGATGTTGGCGAGGGCGCCGTCGACCTTGAGCACGCGCTCCAGGAAGAACAGGGCGTAGAACTGGCCGGTGTACCAGACCACTGCCTGCCCGGCGGCGAGGCCGAACAGGGCCAGCAGCACCAGCTTCAGGTTCGGCCACTTGCCGAAGCTGTCCTTGAGCGGCGCCTTGGACTGCGTCCCTTCGGCCTTCATGCGCTGGAAGGCGGGGCTCTCGGCCAGCTTCAGGCGGATCCACAGCGACACGCCCAGCAGCAGGATCGAGACCAGGAACGGAATCCGCCAGCCCCAGTCGGCAAAGGCCTCTTCGCCGATGGCGAAGCGCACGCCGAGGATGACGATCAGGCTCAGCATCAGCCCCGCCGTGGCCGTGATCTGGATGAAGCTGGTGTAGAAGCCGCGCTTCCCGGGCGGCGCATGCTCGGCGACGTAGGTCGCGGCGCCGCCGTACTCCCCGCCCAGCGCCAGGCCCTGGATCAGGCGCATCAGCACCAGGATGATCGGCGCGGCGATGCCGATGGCGGCATAGGGAGGCAGCAGGCCGACCACGAAGGTCGACAGGCCCATCAGCATCATGGTGACCAGGAAGGTGTTCTTGCGCCCCCACAGGTCGCCCAGACGGCCGAACACGATCGCCCCGAACGGTCGCACGGCGAAACCCGCGGCGAAGGCCATGAGGGCGAAGATGTAGCCCGTGGTCTCGTTCACGCCCGAGAAGAACTGGGTGGTGATGATCGCGGCCAGGGAGCCGTACAGGTAGAAGTCGTACCACTCGATGACGGTGCCTACGGACGATGCGGCGATCACCAGCCGGTCGTCCCGATCGACGACGTGCTCCGCGCCGCCCGGCGTCCCTGCGACGGTATCGGTCATGCAATCCTCCCTGGTCTCGCCGTTGGTCGGCTGTTGTCGCCCACGCGGACGAAGGCTGACCGGGAGACTGGCAGGCTGCGCCGCCCACGCGCAGAGCGACTTTGGTCGAAGGGGGCGTCGGCGGAGCTACGAGGCAGGAAGAGAAGACCGCGGCGGTCGACGCGGCCTCCTCTCCAACCAGTGTCTTCCTACCCGAAGCTGAAGTCGTTCGCGTCGATGGTCGCGGCGCTGACGCCCTGCAGGGTGATGGACGACCCGTCGGGGAAGGTGATCAGGGTGTGGGCGCCGTTCTGGCTGATCGCCAGGTCGG
>DASPLM010000337.1:0-4099 GCA_035627575.1 Caulobacteraceae bacterium
TAGACGCGGAGTCAGCCCTTTGCCAACGGAGAGCGCAGCAGGCCCGCCCTCGTCCCTCGACAGGCTCAGGATGAGGGCTATTGGCAAGGTCAGGGCAGCCCCCGTCTCACTCTGAATTCCTCATCCTGGGCCTGTCGACCCGCAGGGACGCGCGGAGCAGCGAAGGACGAGGAATTCCGCAGCAAGGGGGGGACTCGACGACCTCACCCCTCCCGCGCCACCCGCTCCCGCCGCGCCAGTTCCAGCGCGCTCGGCTCCTCCGTGGCGAAGGAGTCGGTGACCACCGGGCCCGCCGGGAGGTAGGTCGCGAGGGTCACGCCGGCGTCCGAGGTCTTCGCCTCGGTCAGCTTCAGGGTCGCCGGCGCCGCGCCCTCGGCGAACAGGCGCTTGCCGCGGCCCAGCACGACCGGGAACACCTTCAGGCGGTACTCGTCGATCAGGCCGGCCGCATGGAGGGCCTGCAACAGCTGGGCGGAGCCCTGGGTCAGCAGGTCGGGACCGTCGCCCTGCTTCAGCCGGCGTACGGTGGCGGCCGGATCGCCGTTCAGCGCCGTGGAGTTCCGCCAGCCCAGGGGCTCGGTCGAGGACGTGACCACATACTTGGCCACCCGGTCGAACAGGGAGCCAATGGGATCGTCGGCGGGCTGGTAGGGCCAGTAGGCGGCGAAGATGTCGTAGGTCTTGCGGCCCAGCAGCAGGTCGAACGGCCGGCCGAACAACTGGCCGAGGTCCTCGCCCAGCAGGTCGTCCCAGTGCGGCTTGACCCAGCCGCCGAACTCGAACCCGCCCGACCGGTCCTCCTCGGGCGCGCCGGGCGCCTGCATGACGCCGTCGAGGGTGACGAAAGCCGCCGCGATGAGCTTGCGCATGATGTGTCTCCTGCTGTGGCCGATGCGGCCGTTTCAGGATGACGACGAGCGAGGGCCGCCGGATTCGACATGGTTTCCCTCAATGGCGTGTCATCCCGGACGGCGCGAAGCGACGATCCGGGACCTCGTGCCGAAGGAAGCGCAGGCGGCGCCCCCGGTGCGCTATATCCTGATGAAGGTCCCGGATACCGGCGGCGCGGCTTCCGGGATGACAAGGACGAGGACTCGAGCGCGCGTCAGCGCGCCACCCGCTCCACCAGGTCGGCCAGCCTTGCGGCGGCGTCGGGAACGGCCACCGCATGGGCGGCCCGCGCCATCGTCACCAGCCGCTCCGGGCTGCTCAGCAGGGCCTGCAGGGTGTTGGCGAGACTGTCGACGGTGAGGTCGTCCTCGTCGATGACCACGGCGGCGCCGGTGTCGACCAGTTGGGCCGCGTTGAAGGTCTGGTGGTCGTCGGCGGCGATCTTCAGCGGGATCAGCACCGACGGCAAGCCGGCCACGGCGATCTCGCAGCAGGTCGAGGCGCCCGAGCGGCCGATCATCAGGTGGGCGGCGCCGAGGCGACCCGCCATGTCGCGGAAGAAGGGAGCCACCTGGGCCTCGACCATGGCGTCGGCGAAGACGGCGCGGGCGGTCTCCAGCGGTTCCGCGCGGGTCTGCTGGTCCACCTTCAGCCGCAGGCGGATTGGTTCGGCGAGGCGGGCGATGGCGAGCGGCACGGTCTCGCTCAGCATGCGCGCGCCCTGGCTGCCGCCGGTGATCAGCACGTTAATCTTGTCGGCGGGCGCTTCGAACGTCCGCTCGTACAGCGCCTTGATGTCCGGCCGCACCGGGTTGCCGACGACATGGGCGGCGGCCTTCACCCTGGGCGGGGCCTTCTCGAGGATGGGAAACGCGCAGGCGACGGCGCTGACCGAGGGCGCCAGCAGGCGATTTGCCCGGCCCAGCACCGCGTTCTGCTCGTGGATGACCGTGGGGCGGCCCTGGGTCTTGGCGGCGATGAGCGCCGGCAGGGACGGATAGCCGCCGAAGCCGACGACCACGGCGGGCTTCAGCCGGTTAAAGGCCGCTCTCGCCTGCAGCACGCCCTGGGCGATCTTCAGCCCGCCGCGGGCCATGCCGACGGGATCGCTGGTCTTGAAGGTGGCGGCGTTGAGCGCGATGCGCTCCTCGGCCGGGAAGGCGTGGGCGTACTGGTCGCCGCGGCTGTCGGTGGCCAGCACCACCTTCCAGCCGCGCGTCTGCAGTTCGCGGGCGAGCGCCTCGGCCGGGAACATGTGGCCGCCGGTGCCGCCGGCGGCGACGACCGCGACCCTTCCGTTCTGCGGTTGAATGGTCATCCGAAGGTCCCCGCGCGGGCCAGGCCGTCGCCCTGGGCGTAGGCGCCGGGGCGGCGCCGCGTCAGGGCCAGGGCCAGACCCAGTGTAAGCCCCATCGCCAGCATGGACGAGCCGCCGTAGCTGATGAAAGGGAGGGTCATGCCCTTGGTCGGGATCAGGTTCAGGTTCACGGCGATGTTGATGAAGGCCTGCTGGCCGAACAGGACGAACAGCCCCGCGGCGGCCACCTGCTCGAACGGGTCGGACAGGCGCATGGCCTTGTAGAGCCCGCGCACGGCGACGAAGCCGAACAGGGCGATCAGCAGCAGGGAGAACAGCAGCCCGTACTCCTCGGCGGCGACCGAATAGATGAAGTCGGTGTGCAGGTCGGGCACGTGACGCTTCATCACCCCCTCGCCGGGTCCGCGGCCGAACAGGCCGCCCGCCGCGATGGCCTCGGAGGCGCGGTCGATCTGGTGGGTGTCGGCGGCTTCGGCGCCGAGGAACTTCTGCACCCGCGAGGCCACGTGGTCGAACAGGAAGTAGGTCGAGGCGAGGCCCGCGAGCGCCGCGGCCGCCAGGGCCATGATCCACTTGAACGGCACCCCGGCCATGAAGAAGCAGGCCCCGAAGGCGACGGTCACCAGCACCGTCTGGCCCACGTCCGGCTGGATCAGCAGCAGGCCCACGGTCATGGCGTAGAGGGTGAAGGCGATGGAGACGCCGGGGACCCCGTTGCCCTTCTGGCCCTCGGCGAACATCCATGAGGCCAGCACCACCAGGGCGGGCTTCACGAACTCCGACGGCTGCAGGCCGATGGGACCGAGGTTGACCCAGCGCTGCGCGCCCTTGGCCGTGTGACCGATGAAGGGCAGCAGGGCCATGACGATGATGGCGCCGATGAAGACGAAGAAGGCGACGCGGCGCACCCCCCTCGGCGACATCATCGACGAGCCCAGCAGGATGCCGCACGCGATGAGCGAGAAGCCGGTCTGGCGGATGGCGAAGTGCAGATCGTTGTCGATGCCGATGCGCGCGGCGGCCGCCGGGCTGGAGGCGAACGACAGGGCGACGCCGAGGAACATCAGCGCGGCCACGCCGCCCAGCAGCCAGTGGTCGACGGTCCACCACCACAGGCCGACCGCGGAGCGGTCGGTGCGCGCGAACGGATGGGCGTAGGAACTGGTGGTCATGCGACGCGCGACGCTCCCGGCGTTAGACCGGAAAGCTTTCGTTGATCATGGTTAAGCGGCGGTTGCCGAGCGGAGCCGCAGAACGCCTGCGTCACCCTGCCGCCGCCTTGCCGGCAGAGGCGGAGAGCCCCTGCACCACCCTGCGGAAGTCGTCGCCGCGCTGCTCGAAATCGGCGTACTGGTCGAAGGAGGCCGCCGCCGGCGAGAGCAGGACGACAGCGTCCTGGCCCGCCTTGCGCGACCAGGCCGCAGCGTCGGCGGCGGCCTCGGTCACGGCGCGGCCGATGTCGCCGCTCAGCGTCCAGGGCGCGCTGCCGCCCAGGGTGGCGGCGAAGGTCTCGGCCGATTCCCCGACGAGGTAGGCCTTGGCCACGCGGGCGAAGAGGTCGGTCAGGTCCTCGATGCCGCCGTCCTTGGCCCGGCCGCCGGCGATCCAGAACACCTTCGGATAGCTCGCCAGCGCCTGGCGCGCGGCGTCGGCGTTGGTGGCCTTGGAGTCGTTGACGAAGCGGACCGGTCCGACGCGGCCGACCTCCTCCATCCGATGCGCCAGTCCGGGGAAGGTCAGCAAACCCTCGACCGCCACGGCGGGATGGAGGGTTATGTCGCCGCCAAGCGCCGGATCCTGCTCAACCAGGGCAAGGGCGACACCGCGGTCATCGGCGTCGACGACCCCTGGGGCGCGCGCATCTGCACCGAGATCACCGCCGCCAACCGC
>DASPLM010000338.1:0-20701 GCA_035627575.1 Caulobacteraceae bacterium
TCGCCCTGAAGCTGGTGAACTGGTGGGACCTGAAGGGCGTGAACAAGCTCGCGTTCAGGCTCTTCCCCGAAGGTCATGGCAGCCACGCCACGCCGTCGGAGATCGCCGTCACCCAGGCGGCCTATCCCGACCGCATCAAGACCGTGGCCGCGCCCCTGGAGCCGCGCATCGCCCCGACCGGTCCGATCCGCGACGCCCTCGACTACCGCGCTCGCTTCCCCGACGGGCGCATCGGCTCCGATCCCCTCCTGGCGACGCCGGAAAAGGGCCGCGAGCTGATCGAGGCCGCCGTCCCCGCCCTGCTGGCCGACGTGGCCGCCTTTTCGGCCGAGGTCCAGCCGTAGGCGGAATATTTCCAGACCGATGGACCCGTTAAGGCTGTCGGCGCGTTTGAGCCTCGCTAGAGTACAGTCCAGTGGGAGGCGATCCATGTTCCTGAAAGATCCGTCCGCCAAACCGCAACGCCGCGCCGCAGAACCGCGCAGCTTCATGTCGTGGTCCGAGCGCGCCGCCCACCATGCCGCGTCCTGGGGATCGCCGGGCCAGACCGAGTCCCGCGGGTCGGTGACGACATCGACCTCGGCGCCGCAGTCGGAAGCGACGCTTTCGTCCTAGAGGCGCCGCGCTTCTTGTGAGAGGTTCCGCGCGAACGCGGAGCCTCTCCCATGACCCCAGCCCTCCTGCTCCTGCTCGCCCTCGTCGCCCAGTCGCCGGAATCCGAGGAGATGGATAGGGAGCCGGGCCCTCCCCCGCCGCCTCCCCGCGTCGCCGCGCCCGTGGTGGTCGGGGGCGAGGGCTTCACCGCCGCCCTCGCCCGCGCGGACCGCTACGAGGCGCACGAGGCGGCCAACACCTACCGCTCCAACCTGTTCACGCCCGCCGTGCGGGACACGCTGGAGGACGTGATGGCCATCTGCGTGCGTGACCTGATCCCCGCGCCGCAGCCCTTCACCGTGGTGATCAGCTTCGACGCCCGCGGCGACGCCGACGGCGTGTTCATCGACCGGGCCTCGCCCGCGGCCCAGTGCGCAGCCCGGAACCTGGCGCGGCTCTCGGCGCCCGTGCCGCCGGTGCCGGACTTCGCCGAGGAAATCCACTTCCGGCCCTGATCCGGACCCGTGCTAGGCTGCCGCCCTTTGCTGGAGGTCGCCATGGCTGCAGAGGCGAAGGGTGCGGGCGACAGCGCCTTCGTGGGCTCGATCCCCGAGCTGTACGACCGCCATCTCGGCCCCATGCTGTTCGAGCCCTACGCGCGCGAGCTCGCCCGTCGGTTCGAGGGGTTTGAGGGAGATCTGCTCGAGACCGCCGCCGGGACCGGCCGCGTCACGCGAGCGCTGGCGCACGCGGCGTGCCCGCGCGCGCGCATCGTCGCCACCGACCTGAATGAACCGATGCTGGCGCGGGCGGCCGAGGTGGTCCGCGCGCCGAACGTGAGCTGGCGCCAGGCGGACGCCCAGGCCCTGCCGTTCGCGGACGCCAGCTTCGACGCCGTGGTCTGCCAGTTCGGCGTCATGTTCTTCCCGGACAAGGCGGCGGGCTTCGCGGAGGCGCGACGGGTGCTGAGGCCCGGCGGCCGGTTCGTGTTCAACGTCTGGGACGACCTTGAGGCCAACGACGTGTCGGACGTGGCGCAGGCGACGGTCGCGCGCCTGTTCCCCGATGATCCGCCCTCCTTCTTCGCCCGCGCGCCGTTCGGCTATCACGACAAGGACGGCATCCACAGGGCCCTCGAGGCGGCGGGCTTCGCGGCCGTCGAGATCGAGACCGTGACCCTGGAGACGCCGACCGCCTCGGCGCGCGACGCGGCAGCCGGGCTGTGCGGCGGCACGCCCCTCCGCGGCGAGATCGAGGCTCGACGGCCGGACGGGCTGGACGACGTCATGGCCGCCGTCGCCGACGCCCTGGAGCGCCGGTTCGGCCCCGGTCCGATCAGGGGCGAAGGCCGAGCCCTGGTGATCACGGCCTCAGCCTGATCACGCCGTGCGGAGAATGCCGTCGCGCACCTCGAGCGGCCACGGGCGCAGGCGCTGCCCGACGCAGGGGCCGCCGACACACAGGCCGTCGTCAATGGTGAAGAGGGCGCCATGCCAGCCGCACATGATCAGGTCGGCGTCCGAGGTGAGATAGCGGTCCAGGGCCTGGGCCAGGGGCACGCCCATGTGCGGGCAGCGGTCGACGTAGCCGCGCACCGCACCGTCCTTGCGCACCACGAAGCCGTGGAAATAGGCCTCCCCGATCTGCAGCACGAAATTGCGCGCGCCCGGCTCGGGGATGGCGTCGAGGGCGCAGAGCGGCACGTTGGGCGGCGTGCTCCAGACCTTCGCGCGCTGGGCGGCGACGAGGGAGTCCGGAGGATCGCCGCCGGGGCTGTTCTCGGACACCGCGGTCAGCGCTCGCTCTTCAGCGGCCGAGACAGCAGGGCCATCAGCGCGTCCTGCACCGCCAGCTCGCCGGCCAGGACGGCCGCCACCACCTCGCAGATCGGGGTCTCGACGCCCAGCTTCGCCGACAGCTCCCGCACCGCCGGCGCGCTCTCCACGCCCTCGGCCACCGACAGCTTGCCCGAGAGGGCCTCGCCCAGGGTCTGGCCCCGGCCCAGCGCCAGGCCGACGCTCATGTTGCGCGACTGCGGACTGGAGCAGGTCAGGACGAGGTCGCCGAGGCCACACAGGCCGGCCACGGTGTCGGGCCTGGCGCCGAGCGCATCGGCCACGCGCTGCATCTCGGCGAAGCCGCGGGTGATCAGGGCGGCGTGGGCGCTGCGGCCCAGCTCCATCCCCTCGGAGATGCCGCAGGCGATGGCCAGCACGTTCTTCAGCGCGCCCCCTGTCTCCGCGCCGATCATGTCGTCGACGAGGTAGGGGCGGAACATGGGGCTGGCGATGGCCTCGGCCAGCCGGCGGCCGATCTCCTCGTCCGGGCAGGCCAGGGTGACGGCGGTGGGGAGGCCGCGGGAGACCTCCCCGGCGAAGCTGGGTCCGGACAGCACCGCCGGAGCGGCCTGGGGAATGGTTTCCTCCAGCACGTCCGCCATCAGCTTCAGCGTGCCTCGCTCCACCCCCTTGGAACACAGCACGACCGGAACGCCGGCCCGGGCGTGCGGAGCGAAGGCGGCCAGGGTCGAGCGCATGTGCTGGGCCGGCGGCACCGCCAGGATCAGGTCGCAGCCAGCCAGGGCGGCCATGTCGCCGCTGACGGCGATGTTCTCGTGCAGTTCGACGCCGGGCAGGAACAGGCTGTTCTCGCGCCGGTCGGTGATCGAGGCGACAACCTCCGGCTCGCGCGCCCAGAGGGTGGTCTCCAGCCCGGCGCGGGCGCAGACCTGGGCCAGGGCGGTGCCCCAGGCGCCGGCGCCGATGACGCCTGCCGTCTTGTACTCGCTCACGCCTTGGCTCCCTTGCGGCCGGCTTTCGGGTTCAACGGATCTGCGAGGGCGGCCGCCTCGTCCAGCGGCCAGCGCGGCCGCGCCGCCGCATCCAGTGGGGACGTCAGCCCGGCCGCGAGCCGCTCCGCCCCGGCCAGGGCGATCATGGCTGCGTTGTCGGTGCAGTAGGCCAGCGGCGGGGCGAGGAAGGCGAAGCCCCGCGCAGCCGCCGTCTCCTCCAGCACCCGGCGCACGGTCCGGTTGGCCGCGACCCCGCCGGCGACGACGAACAGCCGATGGGCGTGCTCCTGGACGTAGGCGGCCATGGCCCGGTCCGAGCGCTCGGCCAGCTGGCGCGCGATGGCGGCCTGGACGGCGGCGGCAAGGTCGGCCCTGTCCTGGTCCGTCCGCACCTCCGCCCCGGCGATGCGGGCGGCGGCGGTCTTCAGGCCGGAGAAGGAGAAATCGCAGTCCTTGCGGCCCAGCAGGGCGCGGGGCAGCGGAAAGCGCTCGGCGTCGCCCCGCTCCGCAATTGCCTCCAGCGCCGGTCCGCCCGGGTATCCGAGGCCGAGCGCCTTGGCGACCTTGTCGAAGGCTTCCCCCGCCGCGTCGTCGATGGTCGATCCCAGGCGGCGGCAGGCGCCCACGCCCTCGACCACCAGCAACTGGCAATGGCCGCCTGAGACCAGCAGCAGCAGGAACGGATAGGGCGCCTCGGCGGCCAGGCGCGCGGACAGCGCATGTCCCTCCAGATGGTTCACCGCCACCAGCGGGAGGCCGCGCGCCAGGGCCACGGCCTTGCCGAAGCTCAGGCCCACCATCACGCCGCCGACCAGCCCCGGACCGGCCGTGGCCGCGACCCCGTCGAGGCCGCCCCAGCCAAGCGCGGCCTCGGCCATGGCCTGCCGGGCGATAGCGTCGACGATCTCCACGTGGGCGCGCGCGGCGATCTCGGGCACGACGCCGCCGAAGGGCTTGTGGCCCTCCTGGCTGGCGACGACCGAGGACAGCACCTCGGCGCGGCCGTCCCCATGGCGGCGCACCACCGAGGCCGCGGTCTCGTCGCAGCTTGTTTCGATTCCGAGGACAGTAAGGGAGGCCATCGTTGCGGCGGGCGCCGCGCTCCTGTAACCCGCTGAAGTCCCTCCGAGGTAGCCCCGGCCCGCTTACCGTGCAACCGCCCGTCCGAATTGGCACCCGCGCTTCCCGCCTGGCCCAGGCCCAGAGCCGGATGATGCAGGCCCGCATCGCCGAGGCGCTGGGCGCGTCGGCCGAGCAGGCGGAGGAGGTCGCGCCCCTGGTGCTGATCACCACCACGGGCGACCGCATCCAGGACCGCCGCCTGATCGAGGCCGGCGGCAAGGCCTTGTTCACCAAGGAGATCGAGGAGGCGCTGCTGGACGGCCGCATCGATCTCGCCATCCATTCCATGAAGGACGTGCCGGCCGAGATGCCCGAGGGCCTGGCCATCGCGGCCGTCCCCGAGCGCGAGGACCCGCGGGACGCCTTCGTCAGTCTGAAGTGGGACCGGCTGGAAGACCTGCCGCGGGGCGCGCGGCTGGGCACCGCCAGCCTGCGCCGCCAGGCCCAGTCCCTGCGCGTGCGGCCCGACCTGGTCGTCGAGATGCTGCGCGGCAACGTCGACACGCGCCTGCGCCGGCTGGAGGAGGGCGACTTCGACGCCATCCTCCTGGCTGCCTCGGGGCTCAAGCGGCTCGGCCTGTCGGACGTGATCCGCGACCGCATCCCTCTCGACCAGGCCCCGGGCGCGCCGGGTCAGGGCGCGCTGGCCATCCAGTCGCGCTCGGCCGACGCGGGAGCCGCGTGGCTGAAGACCATCCACCATCACGAGACGGCCGTCTGCGTTGCGGCCGAGCGCGGGGCGCTGACTGCGCTGGAGGCCTCCTGCCGCACCGCCATGGGCGCGAGCGCGACCCTCTCTGACGGAAGGCTGCGGCTGGTGACCGAGGCGCTGTCGGCGGACGGCCGCGAGCGCTGGCGGCGCGAAGGCGAGATCGCCATCGGCGCGGTGGCCGACCCCGAAGCGGCGGCCCGGACGTTCGGCTTCGATCTCGGCGCCCAGGTCCGCGCCGAGGCCGGCGACAAGCTGGTCCAGGGCTGAGCCGGTGCGGGTCTGGGTCACGAGAGCCAGTCCCGGCGCCGAACGCACCGCCGAACGCCTGCGGGCAATGGGCCACACGCCCATTCTCTCGCCGGTGATGAAGGTGAAGCCGTTGCCGGCGGTGATCGACCTTACGGGCGTCGCCGCCCTGGCCTTCACAAGCGCCAACGGGCTGGAGGCCTTCGCCGGCCGTACGCCCGACCGGTCGTTGCCCGTCTTCGCCGTGGGCGAATCCACCGGACAGGCGGCTCGGGACGCGGGCTTCGCCGACGTGCGCTCGGCGCAGAGCGACGTCGTCAGTCTCGGTCGCCTGATCGCGTCGTCGGGGCTGCCGCAGGGCGCCGTCGTGCTCAGTCCCGGCGGCCGCGAACGCGCCGGCGACCTGCAGGCGGAATCCGGACCCGGGGTCGAGGTCCGGACCCTTGCTCTCTACGAGACCGTCGCCATCGCTCCGGCCGAAGGACTGGCGGCGCTGGAGGTCGACGGCGTCGACGCGGTGCTGGTCCATTCGCCGAGCGCCGCCCGGCGGATCGCCGCCCTGTGCGACCGCTGGCGCAAGGGCCGGGCGTGGTTCCTTGCGCTCTCCCCCGCGGTCGCCCAGCCCCTGCTCGAGGCCGGCTTCGAAAAGGTGCGTGCGGCGCCGTTCCCTGACGAAGCGGCTTTGCTTAAGCTGCTTTCCGAAACGTCCAGCGAGCCCCGCATGACCGACGCTCCCGCCGCCGCCGAGACGCAGGGCCCGCCAGAGCCCTACGCGCCGCCGGGACCGTCCGCTCGGCGCCGGCCTGCCGGGGCGTTCGCGCTGGTGGCCTTGCTGGCGCTGGGCCTCCTCGCCGCCGCCGCCCTGGTCGTCTACGCCCCGCGCCTGTTCCCCACCCGCCCCGAAGCGGCCGCTGCGAGCGACTCCTCGCCCGACACCGAAGCCGCGCTGCGCGCACGGATCGCCGAACTGGAGCAGCAGCTGGCCGCCCGACGGCCTGCCATGCCGGCGGCGGGGGCATCCTCCGGACTTGGCGTCGACGCGGCCCAGGCGCTCAGCGCGCGCATCGACCGCCTTGAAGCGGCCCAGGCCCGGTCTGCGCGCGCCGCGTCGGCTGCGGTCGCCGCCGCCGCCCTGGCCGACGCCGCAGCGACGTCGCGGCCCTTCGCCGCCGAACTGGACAATCTGGAGCGTCTGGCGCCCGGAGCCGCCGTCGCCGGCCTGCGTCCGCTGGCGGCGACCGGCGCCTCGACCCGCGCGGCCCTGGCGGCCGAATTCCCCGAGGTCGCCGCCCGCGCCGCGTCGGCCTCCCGCGTGGCCGCCGCCGACAGCAGCCTGGTCGCCCGCGCCACCGCAGCCCTGGGCGCCCTGTTCACCCTGCGCCGCATCGACGACCTGTCGGGGCAGACGCCCGACGCCGTCCTCGCCCGGGCGGAACGTCGCGTCGCGGACGGCGACCTCGAGGGCGCCCTGCAGCAGCTCGCCGCCCTTCCGCCAGGCGGGCAAGCCGCCACGGCGGACTGGCGCGAGCGGGCGAGGCGGCGGGTCGAGGTGGAGCGACGGATCGCCGCCCTGCGCTCCGCCGCCCTCCGGGACCTGTCGGCTGAGGGGGCGCTGCCGTGATCCGCGGGGCGATCATCTTCCTGGCCGTGACGGCGGTGATCGCCGTCGCCCTGGCCATGGCGGGCGATCCCGGGCGGGCGAGCCTGACCTGGCTGGGCTGGCGCATCGACACGTCGGCGGCGGCGGTCGTGGTGTTGATCGGTCTGCTGGCCCTGCTCGCCGTGACCATGTGGCGCATCGTGCTGTGGATCTCGGAGGCGCCGCGCCGCTCCGCCCGCGCGCGAATCGAAACCCGGCGGCGGCAGGCGTCCGAGGTGCTGACCCGCGGCTTTCTTTCGGTAGCGGCCGGAGAGGGCGCCGAAGCCCGCCGCTGCGCCCAGAAGGCCGCCGACCTCGCCGATGACTCGCCGGCGCTGGTGCGCGTCCTGGCGGCCCTTGCGGCCGAGGCCGCCGGCGATGCCGCCGCCGCCCAGGCGGCGTACACCGCCATGCTGGGTTTTCCGGAGATGCGCCTGGCCGGCCATCGCGGGCTGATGCAGCTGGCTGCGGCGCAGGGCGACCGCGAAGGCGCGCTGAAGCACGCCCAGGACGCCTACAATCTTGCCAGGACCGCCCGCTGGGCCTGGCGGGTGCTGTTCGAGGCGCGCCTGGAGCAGGGCGAGTGGGCCGAGGCGCTGGACCTGGTGGAAGGCGCCCTGACCCGCAAGATCGTCACCCCCGCGGTGGCCGAGCGCGCCCGCGCCGCCCTGCTGGCGGCGTCGGCGGCCAGCCTGGAGAACAGCGCCGATCCCAAGGTGCGCGACCAGGCCGCCGACTACGCCGTCCGCGCGGCGAAGAGCAGCCCGGGTTTTGCACCCGGCGCCGTGCTGGCCGGCCGGCTGCTGGCGGACGCGGGCAAGCTGGGCAAGGCCGAGGACCTGATGCTGCAGGCCTGGGAGGCTGCGCCGCACCCGGCGCTGTGGCTGGGCTATCGCGACCTGCGCACCGACGAGACCCCGCGCGAGCGGGCCCAGCGGCTGCAGCGACTGATCGACCGAAATCCGAACCATCGCGAGAGCCGCATCCTGGCGGTGGAGCAGGCCCTGCTGGCCCACGACACGCCCGCCCTGCGCGCCGCCGTCCAGGCCCTGGCCGACGAGCCGCCGACGGCGCGCCTGGCCGGGCTGTTCGCCCGCGCCGCCTGGGCCCAGGGCAAGGCTGACGAGGCCCGCGCCTGGATCGCCCGGGGGGCCGCCGCGGCGCAGGAACCCGACTGGTCCGACCTCGACCCCGAGGGCCGCGCCTTCGCCTACGGCCAGGCCGACTGGACCCGTCTGATCTCCACCTGGGCCGAGACCGGGGTCCTGCTGCATCCTCGCTTCGAGCGCCGCGAGCGGAGCCTCACCGAGTTGCCGGAGATGCCGAGCCAGTACGAGGCCTCGGCCCCCTTCGTGGCGGCGGTCGAGAGCGCGGGCTTCACCGCGCCGGTGCCCGACGACCCGGGCGCGTACGACGACGACCTCGCGGGTCCGCCCGACCTCCCGGCGGACACGCCGCCGCCGCCCGCACGCCCTGCGCGGAGACGTCGCGCCAGCGGCCTTGGCAAGGACGCGGGCTCCGTGTAAATCGGCCCTCCCGCTCGCCAGCGGGAGCCCACTCCTTGGGCCGCCTTAGCTCAGCCGGTAGAGCGGCGCATTCGTAATGCGTAGGTCAGGTGTTCGAGTCACCTAGGCGGCACCACTCCCTTCCCATCGCTGCGACGGCAGGCGCCCGGCTTCGGACGCGGCCTCCTCCCGCCTCAGCGGCCGGCGGCGGCCAGCTGGGTGAAGGTCTGCGTCCCGATGCCGTACTGGCGCCAGTCCTTGTGGTCGAAGTGCCACCACTCCTCTTCGTAGACCGTGAAGCCTTCGGCCTCCATTTCGCGGCGGAGCAGATCGCGCAGCCAGCGCTGTCGGCTGGTCCCGCCGATGAAGTCGGGCTTGGAGCGCGGCGACAGTTCGTCGTAACGGCCCGGCATCTCGACCACCTTGCCGGTCTTCAGGTCGTATAGGGTGAGGTCCACGGCCGAGCCCCGGTTGTGGCGTGATCCCTTCGACGGGTCAGCGACGAAGTGGTGGTATTCGTCGGGCGTAGCCTTCCAGAACATCCAGGTGACGAACCACGGCCGATAGCCGTCGTGGACCAGCAGGCCGTAGCCCTGCCTTGCCAGGGAGCGCTGCACCCGGCCGACGGCTTCGGCGGCCGGTCGCTGCAGGTACGCCCCCGCCCGTTCGTACAGCACGACGCCCATGAAATTGTTCGTCCCGGCGTAGCGGATATCGAAACGGATGCCCGGATCCACCGTCGACAGATCGACCAGGTCGTGGGGGCGCGCCGGCGCGGGCTCGATCGGGGGCGTGGCGGCAAGCGCCGCGGCGCGCAGACGCGTCGGATCGGCCTTCACCGCGGCGCGAATGCGGGCCTGGACCTCGTCCCCGAGATCACGGCGGGCCAGCCGAAGCCCGTCCACCGCGACGGCGCGGGCGAGGCGGCCGCCCTCGAAGCGAAGGGCCACGCCGTCCACCGTGTAGCGGCCCCGGCCGGACGGAACCAGCCTCGCCCGCTCCAGGCCGCGGCCGTGGGCGTGCAGCGCGCCGGCCGACTCGTAGACGACCAGCTGTTCGCCCGGCGGGCCGTACTCCCCGACCAACCGGACCAGACGCGCCGGCGGTGCGGCCGGCAGGGCGACGGCGCTCGCCGCGGGGGCCGGCGATGCAGGCGCCGCCATGCCTGGCGACTGCGGTGCGGCGAGCAGCAGGGCGGCGGCTAGGGCGGACAGGATGCGCATGTGGAGAACCCCCGGACAGGCGCGAGGGTGAGCGCCAGCACCCCGCGAGGTCAAGCCGCGCCCACCGGGAACGATCGAGCAGGCCCGGTGTTGGCTCTTCATCCGCGGGAGCCGCCAGATGCACCAAACAGAACAGAAATCGACCGACGCGAACGTCCACCCCACCGCCTTCATCGGCGAGGCCGACGAGGCGGGACCCCACGACGCAAACTCGATCCGGGCCGTCACCATCGGTCGCCCCCGCCAGGAGCTCTACGCCTTCTGGCGCGACTTCCGGAACCTGCCGCGCTTCATGGAGAACGTGAAGTCGATCGAGCTGCTGGAGAGCGGCCGGTCGCGCTGGGTCGTGGCCGGGCCGGGCGGCAAGGACGTCGAGTGGGTCTCGGTCGTCACCGAGGACGTGCCGGGCGAGCGCATCGCCTGGCGCGCCGAGGCGGGCGGCGACATCGACCACGAGGGCTGGATCGAATTCCGCGACGCGCCGCCGCGGCGAGGCACGGAAGTCCGTGTTTTCATTAGCTATGATCCGCCGGCGGGCACGGTCGGCAAGCTGGTGGCCAAGGTGATGCAGCGCGAGCCGCGGGTGCAGGCGCGGCGAGAGTTGCGGCGTTTCAAGCAGCTGATGGAGACCGGCGAGGTGACCACCTCGAAGGCGCCCGACGCCGCGCCGCGTGCGTGATTCCTGCGCCCTCAACGTCAATTTTCGTCAGGAGACACCCCGAAATGCGAGCCCTCTGCTGGCACGGTAAAGGCGACGTCCGCGTGGACACGGTGCCCGACCCCCGGATCGTCAATCCGCGCGACGCCATCCTCAAGGTCACCTCGACCGCCATCTGCGGCTCGGACCTGCACCTCTACGACGGCTACATCCCGGGCATGCACTCCGGCGACGTGCTGGGCCACGAGTTCATGGGCGAGGTGGTCGAGGTCGGGCCCGGCGCGAGCCATGCACTGAAGGTCGGCGACCGCGTCGTCGTGCCGTTCAACATCGCCTGCGGCAACTGCTTCCCCTGCCAGAGCCAGCTCTACTCGGCCTGCGACAACTCCAACCCGGCCGAGAAGGCCGACGCCTCGGAGATCGCCTACGGCTACGCCATGACGGGCGCCTTCGGCTATTCGCACCTGACCGGCGGCTATGCCGGGGGCCAGGCCGAGTACGTCCGAGTCCCCTACGCCGACGTCGGCCCGCTGAAGGTCCCCGACGGCATGGCGGACGATCAGGTCCTGTTCCTGTCCGACATCTTCCCCACCGGCTACATGGCGGCCGAGAACTGCGACATCCAGGAGGGCGATACGGTCGCCATCTGGGGCTGCGGCCCCGTCGGCCTGTTCGCCATCAAGAGCGCCTTCCTGCTGGGCGCCCACCGGGTCATCGCCATCGACCACTACCCCCGCCGCCTGGAGCTGGCCAAGGAAGCCGGGGCCGAGGTGCTGAACTACCACGAGGTCAAGGTGCGCGAGGCCCTGTCCGAGATGACCGGCGGGCGCGGCCCGGACAGCTGCATCGACGCGGTCGGGCTGGAGGCGCACGGCTTCTCGCCGGACAACGTCATCGACGAGATCAAGACCATCGCCAAGCTGGCCACCGACCGCCCGCACGTGTTCCGAGAGGCCATCATGGCCTGCCGCAAGGGCGGCACGGTGTCGGTGCCCGGCGTCTACGGCGGCTTCGCCGACAAGATTCCCATCGGCGCCTTCATGGAGAAGGGCCTGACCATCAGGACCGGCCAGACCCACACCCACCGCTACATGGCGCGCCTGCTGGAGCACGTGCAGGAGGGCCGCATCGACCCGACCTTCCTGATCAGCCACCGCCTGCCGCTGGAGGAGGGACCGGAGGGCTACAGGATGTTCAAGGGGCAGCAGAACGAGTGCACCAAGGTGGTGCTGAAGCCGCACTGATGCGCGGCGGCACGGCCATCGCCGAGGCGCCCGTCCCGAGCGGGGTCGCACTTGGTCTTGCGGGCGCCCTGCTCGCGCTCGGCGCCGGTTTCACCGCCAGGCCCAGGCTGGGGGCGGCGGTGTTCGGCCTGCCGCGCCAGGACGAGGCGGCCCTGCCATACGTGCGGGCGCTGGGCTTCCGCGACGTGGCCCTGGGCGCGGCGCTGGCCGCCCTGGCGCTGAAGGCCAGCCCCCGAGCGCTGGGCCTGCTGTGCGCCGCCTCGGCGCTGATCCCGTTGTCGGACATGGCGCTGGTGGGCAGCCGCCGGGGCAGGGAGGCGGCCGTCTCCCTCGGCCTGCACGGGTTGAGCGCTGGGGTGCTCACGGGACTGGCGGTGGCGCTGCTTGGGGCCGGCCGGCGCGGCTGACCGACCCTCGTTCCACCATCCCCAAGTCTGTCGCCGGAGACCGAGAACCCAGCCAGCGCTGTGCTCGTTGCCGGCGTTTGTTCGCAGCGTTGAGGTGGGAGCTGCTGGGTTCTCGGGTCTCCCAGTCGCTTCGCTCCTGTCCGCCCGAGAATGACGGCAGTTATGGGTTTCAGGAGCGGCTGGCGCCCGCGCACACCGCGTCCTGAACCTCATGGTGGAACTCTCGCGCCCTCAGGCCGGATGGCTGTCAAGGATGGCCCCGGAGGGGCCACAAGCTCCGCTTGCGACGCCCGGAGGGCGTCGTCCTTGACTGCCATCCGACCGGGCGCATCATTCCATCAAGAGGTGCAGGGCGTATCGGGTTCGGAACACAGGTTTCCGCCAGCCTCAGCCGAGCCGCGCGGCCAGGTCCAGCGCGTCCCCTGCGGCGGCGCCCGAGGTGGTGTTGTCGAAGACCACCCAGGTCTCCACCGGCGACGCCCGCACCGCCTCCGCCACGGCGTCCAGCCGCTCGGGACCATAGGGCGTGCGGTACATGTCGGGCGAGCCGTGCAGGCGCCAGTAGCGCAGGGTATCCGCCCCGCCCGGCCGCGCAGCCTCCGGGACCTTGGCCGGGTCGGCGGCGACCCGGGCGACCCCGTGGTCGGCCAGCAGGTTCTCGGCCTCGTCGGTGAACCAGCTCACGTGCCGCGGCTCCCAGGCGACCGGGCCCGCGTGCCGGCGGCGCAGGTCCGCCAGGAACGCGCCCGCGGTGGCCGCCTCGAGCGGCAGGCTGGGCGGCAGCTGCACCAGCAGGGGGCCGAGCTTGTCGCCCAGCGGCGCGACCATCTGCAGGAACATCGCCAGCAGGTCGCCGCAGTCCGCCAGCCGCCGTTCGTGGGTGATGGCGCGCGGGACCTTCACGGCGAAGCGGAAGCCGTTCGGCGTCGCGTCGCGCCAGCGCTCGAAGGTGGCGGGCCGGTGCGGGCGATAGAAGGTGGTGTTGACCTCGGCGCAGGTCAGCCGCGCGGCGTAGCGCTCCAGCCCGCTGCCGTCTTCCGGAAACCGCTCGCGGTGGATGCGCGGGATGGCCCAGCCCGCCGTGCCGATGCGGAGGCTCACCGCCGCCGGCCGAACAGCGGCAGGGCGAACAGCAGCGGCAGGAAGAAGAAGGCGAAGCGCCCGCCGGTGAAATGCCAGACCGCGACGCTGACGGCCACGGCGGCCAGCACCACCAGCAGCATGGTGGAGCCGCGCATCTCAGCCGTCCTTGCGCCGGCGACCGCCGGCCTTGGTGTTCGTCGTCATGGGATCGGGCCTGGGCGGCGGCGTCCACGCGCGCTTCCGCAGCGTCGGCTGGTCCGTCCCGAGGCCCATGGCGCCGGGCGAGCCCCGCCCGATGCGCGAGCCGTGCCGCGCGTCCGGCGCCACACCGGCCAGCCGGTCGATCTCGTCGCGCAGCCGCCGCGCCTCCGCCGCGTCGCCCCCGGCGATGGCCCTGCCCATGAGCAGGCCCAGGGCGGCAATGCGCTCGTCGGTGTCCGTCTCGTCGGTCATGGCCCGATAACGCGCGCCGGCGGCCGACGATGCAATTGCGTCCGCAACCCGCCCGCCCGATGAACCCCGCCTGACCACGCCCGTTCAGGCGCGCCTCATCGGCGAAGGCGCATAAGCCTTGGCAACAGAGGCGGTGACGGATTTCCCGGAGCCGCCGCAGGAGCCAAGAATGAAAAAGATCCTCTCCGCCGCCCTCGCCGTCGCCATCGTCGCCTCCAGCGCCGGCGTCGCCTCGGCCCAGTCCTACGGCGGCCGCAACGACAACCGGGACGACCGCCGCTACGAGCAGCGCCAGGACCGCCAGGAAGCCCGCCGCGACAATCGCCAGGAGCGCCGCGCCGACCGCCGGGAAGCGCGCCAGGAGAACCGCTGGGAGCGCCGGGCGCAACGCCGCTACAACGCCGGCCGCTACCAGGCGCCCCGCGGCTATTACGCCCGCAGCTGGCGCCGGGGCGAGCGTCTGCCCTCGCACTACCGCAGCCGCGCCTACGTCGTCGATTACCGCATGTACGGCCTGGGCGCCCCGCCCCGGGGCTACCATTACGTCCGGGTCGACAACGACGTGATCCTGACCGCCGTCGCCACCGGCGTGATCGCCTCGGTCGTGTTCGACCTGTTCAACTAGGCCGGCCGGACAACAAGCAGCGCCCCCGGAGGTTCGCCTCCGGGGGCGTTTCTGTGCGCGGCGCTGCGTGCTAACGGCGAGGCATGTCCCTGGTCCACAGCCTGTTCGCCACCCGCGTCTACGAAGTCAGCCTGACCGCCGACCGCGGCTTCGAAGCCTTCAACGCCGAGCTGGAGGACGCCTGCCTGATGCTGGCCGAGGAGGACCGGGCCGGCCGGGCCTGGTGCAAGGCCAACGCCTACGGCGGCTACACCTCCTACGCCTCGCTGGACGACCTGCCCTCGCGCGCCACGGTCTTCAACGACCTGAAGCGCAAGCTGGACCGGCACGTCGCGGCCTATGCGGAGGAGCTCGCGCTGGACCTCGGCCCGCGCGGCCGCCTGGTCCTGGACAGCCTGTGGGTCAACGTGCTCAAGCCCGGCGCCGCCCACTCCGGCCACATCCACCCCCACAGCGTCATTTCGGGAACGGCCTATGTCGTCACCCCGCCCGGCGCCTCGGCCCTGCGGCTGGAGGACCCGCGCCTGGCCATGATGATGGCCGCGCCGAAACGCCGCGCCGACGCGCCCGAGGACCAGCGCCCCTTCGTCTCGCTGAAGCCCGAGCCCGGCACGGTGTTCCTGTGGGAAAGCTGGCTGCGCCACGAGGTGCCGGCCAACGCCGCCAGGGCGCCGCGGATCAGCGTGAGCTTCAACTACGGCTGGCGCTGAACCAGGACCACGGCGACGCTGGCCCGGAAGTTGCGCACAGGGCTCCGTTCGGCGAAAGCTGTCTCGGGGCGTAGAGGGTAAGTCGCGTATGGACCAGGATCTGGCGCGGATCGTCGGGCGCATCGCGGGGGTGCGGGCGGCGGCGGATGAACTGGCGCGCGCCGCCACGACCGACCCCGACATGCTGAACCGCGTGGGCAACGCCTACGCCATGATCGGCGTCCATGACCGCGCGCTGGAGTTCTACCGCCGCGCCGCCAACGCCGCGCCGTTCCACGCCGGCTGCTTCTACAACCTGGGTTCGGTCCAGTCGTTCACGGGCGATTTCGAAGCTTCGCGCCGCTCGCTGGCTCGCGCCGTCGAACTGGACCCGGACCTGCACCAGGCCTGGCTGTCGCTGGTGCTGCTGGACCGGCAGACCCGCGAGGGCAATCACCTCCCCCGGCTCGAGGGGATGTTCAATCTTCCGGCCCCCGATCCCGACGGCAACCGCGCCCTGCACCTGGGCCACGCCATCGCCAAGACCTACGAGGACCTGGGCGATCCGGTCGCCTCCTTCGACTGGCTCGTCCGGGCCAAGGAGGGCCGGCGCCGCAACGCCGAGTACTCGCCGGTGCGCGAGCAGGCCCTGTTCACCGCCGCCGCCGAGACCCTGAAGCCGGCGTCGGGGCCCGGGTTCGACACCGAGGAGCCGGTCTTCGTCCTCGGCCTGCCCCGCACCGGCACGACCCTGGTGGACCGCATCCTGTCCGCCCATCCGGACGTGACCTCGGCGGGGGAGCTGAACAACTTCCCCCTGCTGGTGCGCCACTTCTCCGGCGTGCGCGGGACGCGACTGCTGGAGCCCTCCATGTTCGAGGCCATCGCGGGCGCGGACATGGCCGAGCTGGGCCGCCGCTACCTGGAGAGCACCCGTCCGATCACCGGCGCCGCCGCCCGCTTCACGGACAAGACGCCGATCAACGTCGTCTTCGCGGGCCTGATCCACCGGGCCCTGCCCAACGCCCGCATCGTCTGCCTGCGCCGCGATCCGATGGACAGCGTGCTGAGCTACTTCCGGCAGATCTTCTTCCACCCCAAGCATCCCTACCCGAGCGTCTACGACCTCCGGAACGCGGCCATCCACTACGCCCACTTCCATGGCCTGGCCGACCACTGGCGCCGCGTGCTGCCGGCCGACCGGTTCCTGGAGCTGCGCTACGAGACCTTGATCGCGGACCAGGAGGGCCAGACGCGGCGACTCGTGGACTTCGTCGGCCTGCCCTGGGACCCGCGCTGTCTCGACTTCCACAGCCAGCCCGGGGTGGTCGCCACCCCGAGCGCCGTGCAGGTGCGCCAGCCGATCTACAGCTCGTCCATCGGCCGATGGAAGCGCTACGGCGACCGCCTGGCCCCGGCGCTGGACGTGCTGAAGCGCGCCGGCGTACTGGCGGACGAGGCGGCGTAGGAGGGCGTGCCGCTCTTCCCCTCTCCTTCAGGAGAGGAGGCGAGCGGCGGGGCGAAGCCGGTGAGGCGTCGGCCGGTTCTGCGACCTCGCCCTTGACTGCTCCGCGTCGCCCTCCGGATCGACAAGCTCAGGATGAGGACGACTGAGGTCAGTAGAAATCCTCATCCTGAGCTTGTCGAAGGACGAGGATTTCGGACCCGCGTCGCGGGACATGACACGCCTCACCCGCTCCCCTTGCTGCGCAAGGGCTCGCGTCCTCTCCTGAAGGAGAGGGGAAGTCGCGCTATCGCCTGCCGGGATACCCGTAGCCGAAGTCGTGCCGCAGGTAGCGGACGAACACCGCGTCCAGGAAGGCCTCGTCCTCGGCCGAGAAGGCGACCTGGTTGCGGACCTCCGCCTTGGGGATGATCACTTCCTGGAAGTTCGGATCCTGCAGGGCGCGCATCGCCTCGCGGCCGGAGACCGCGGCGCCGGCGGCGATGGCGGCGTCGTCCAGGCCCAGCTTCCAGTGATCGGCCATGCGGCGGATCTGGCCGGCGGGATCGGCCTGAACGTCCTCGTAGCGGGCCACCAGCACCGGCGCGCCCGCCCGGGCCATGTCGCCCCACCGGTTGAAGAACAGGACGTACCACCAGACGTCGGCGATGAAGCGCTTCCCCCCGGGCGCGCCGCGCACGTACTCGGCCAGGGACACGCCGTAGTCGTCGCGCCACTTCACATAGTTCGACAGCATGGCCTGGCGGATGTCGCGCACCAGCACCACCGTAGGCTTCAGCGGGAACAGGGCGCGCACGGGCGCGGGGGTCAGCAGGGCCGAGGGGATGGTGTGGGTTCGGCCGATGTTCGGCAGCTCGGGATAGCGCCGCCTGGCCTTGGCCGGGCCGATGAAGTCGTCGGCGGCCTCGCCCGTGGTGCGGGCGGGGGCGGGCTTGCCCCACTGCGCCGCCATGGCGTTGGACAGCATGAACTTCACCCAGTGGGTGCCGGAGTTCTTGGCCGAGGCGAGGAAGCCGTCGACCGTGTTCCGGTAGGACAGGGTGTGGAAGTTCGAGAGGGTCGTCCGCAGCGCCTGACGGTCCAGGGGGGCTTTCGCCCAGGCGACGTCGGGCGCTGCGGTCGTTTCGGTCATTACTTGGTGTAGGCGGGCGGGTAGGCCGTGTTCAAGTTCCGATAGCGGTCGCGCAGGTCGAGGTTGCGGGCCGTCATCGGCTGCTGCTCGCCGCGGATGAAGACGGCGGTCGGCTGGGTCAGGGGCTCGAACGGGTCGCCGTTCCACACCACCACGTCGGCCTCCTTGCCGGCTTCGAGCGAGCCGACGCGGTCGCCGACTCCGAAGATGCGGGCCGGGTTGATGGTGACGGCGCGCAGGGCGGCGTCGTAGGGCATGCCGTTGGCCACCGCGATGCCCGCGTTGTAGCGGGTCTCGCGGGCGCGGTGGGCGGCGCCCTCGGCCGCCTCGATGGCGACCACCACGCCGGCGGCGTCCAGCCGGGCGGCGTTCTCGAGCGTCGCCGCGCGCACCTCCAGCGAGGACGGCAGGTTGGCCTGGGGGTAGAGCAGCACGGGAACCTTGGCGGCCGCCAGGTCCGGCGCGACCTTCCAGGCCTCCTCGCCGCCGCTGACGATGACCTTCAGGCCTTCCTCGCGGGCCAGGCGCAGCAGGGCGCGGATGTCCGACGCCTTGTGCACCTCGGCGATGATCGGCATGCGGCCCTCGACGACGGGGACCAGGGCCTCGAGGTCGGCGATCGACAGCGACATCTCGCGGTAGCCGCCGCGGCGCACGGCGTCGCGGTTGCGGGCGTAGTCGCGCACGTCCTGCAGCAGCGCCTTCAGGGCCACGATCTCCGCGCCGCGGGCGCCGCCGGAGATGCGGGCGCCGGCGCGGCCGAAGGGCACGACCATGCCCACGCGGGGCTTCACCAGGATATCCGTGCCTTCCGCCAGGTGGATCACCGCGGCCTGTCCGGCGAAGAGGGCATGGCTGACGGACGAGGGTCCGGAGCCGGCGAAGTCGGCCGAACCGGAATCGTCGTGGGCGTGCGCCCCGCCGCCGCCGCCGCTGGTGTGCGGGACGACGATGGCGCGGGTGATGCCGCCCAGCCGCGCCGTCGGGATGACGGTGGAGTCCGCGTCCAGTCCGTAGGACACGTCGAAGGCGGCGCTGACGTCGGGATTGTCGACCCCGAGGTCGTTGCCGAGCGCCCCGACCTCCACCCCGCCCAGCTGGCTGGAGGTGGCGAAGAAGCCGGGCGTGACCACCCCGCCCTGGGCGTCGATGACACGGGCGCCGGCCGGGGCCGTCCCGCCGGCAGAGACCGACTGGATCCTGCCGTCACGGATGACGACGACGCCCGACGGGATCTCGCCGGCCGGGCCCGCCGTCAGGATGCGGGCGTTGACGATGGCGATGGTCTGGGCCGCGGCCGGGGACGCGGCCAGCACGAGGGCGGCCGCGGCCAGCAGGCCGAGGGTCTTGGGAGCTTTCACGGTGAAGCGGGTCATCAGCGGCCCTCCGAGCCGAGCTGGAAGTCGGACTGCGGCTGGAACCGCGGATCGGTGCGGTCGTAGATGGTCGCGCCGTCGATGAAGACGCGCTCGGCGCGGGCGTAGACGCTGAACGGATTGGCGCTCCACAGCACGACGTCGGCGCGCTTGCCGGGCTCGAGCGTCCCGGTCTGGTCGAGGATGCCGAGCATCCTGGCCGGATTGGCCGTGATCCACTTGATGGCGTCGGCCTCGCTGATCTGCAGGCCGGCGCGGCGCGCGGCCGAGAGGGCCACGGCGGCCTCCTGGTTCAGGCGCTGGGTCAGGGTGTCGTCGTCGGAGTGGATGACGGCGCAGGCCCCGGCGGCGTGCACCAGGCCCGGGTTCTCCTCGATGCCGTCCAGGGCCTCCATCTTGAAGCCCCACCAGCCGGCCCACATGGCCGAGCAGATGTCCTCGCGCGCCAGGATGTCGGCGATCTTGTAGGACTCGACGGCGTGGTGGAAGGCGTTGATCTTGTAGCCGAACTCCTTCGAGATATCGATCATCACGGCCATCTCGTCGGCGCGGTAGCAGTGGTTCTGCACGGTGATCTCGCCGCGCAGCACGCCGGCGAGGGTGTCCAGCTGCAGGTCGCGGGTCGGCGCCTCGGCCTTCTCGCCCTTCTCGACCTTGGCGCGGTAGTCGTCCCACTTCCTGGCGTAGTTGGCCGCATTGATCCAGGCGGCGCGGTAGCCGGCGACATTGCCCATGCCGGTGGCCGGAGACTGGTTGCGGCCGCCGTAGACGCGCGAGGGGTTCTCGCCGCAGGCCATCTTCAGGCCGTAGGGCGCGCCCGGCATCTTCATGCCCTGCATGGTGCGCGACGGCACGTTGCGCACGGTGACCGAGCGGCCGCCGAACAGGTTGGCGGAGCCGGGGAGGATCTGCAGGGTGGTGACGCCGCCGGCGCGGGCCGTGTTGAAGCCCTCGTCCTGGGGCCACAGCGAGTGCTCGGACCAGACCTGGGCGGTGTTGGGGCTGGTGATCTCGTTGCCGTCCGACAGGGCGGGCACGCTGGGCGACGGGTAGACGCCGAGGTGGCTGTGGGAATCGATGATGCCGGGGGTGACGTAGCGGCCCTTCGCCTCGATCACCTGGTAACCGGCCGGAGCGGCGAGGCCGGCCTCGACCCGTTCGACCTTGCCGTCGCGCAGCAGCACCGTCCCGTTGTCGATGCGCTGGCCCGTGCCGGTGAACACCGTGGCGCCGACGATGGCGGTGGGCGCGCTGCCGAGCGGCCGGTAGGTGCTGGGGAAGGGATCGGCGCGGCGGTCCTGGTCCAGGCCCTGGCGGATCGGCGCGGGCGTGTCGTTCCCGGCGCTGGTGGAGGAACCGGTCGTGCCCGTGGTGGCGCAACCGGCGAGCAGGGCGGCCACGCTGACGAGCGCGGTCGCGGCATTCAATCGGATCACGGAGTACCCCTCTGCCGTATGAGCGCCGGCACTTAAGCATCCGCCCCGCCGCCGTGGAAAGGCCACGAACATGACAAACCGGTAATGCGGGGGGGGGGCGACCGGGACGAACGGCCGGAGCGGCGCGACGAACGGCGCGCGAGACCTCCGCCCTCCCTCGGGAGGGCGCGGGGACGCGGAGCGGAGCCGGGGGAGGCCTGTCCGGTGCGCGAACGCTGTGACCGCCGCGGTCGCAAGGTCGTGCGCCGGCTGACGCCTCACCCGCTCCCCTTGCTACGCCAGAGCTCGCGTCCTCTCCCGA
>DASPLM010000339.1:0-3556 GCA_035627575.1 Caulobacteraceae bacterium
CGAGCAGGTCCATGGCCGCCTCCATCCGCCGGGCGCCCTCCTCGCTCGATGAGAAGTTGCGCAGGTCGAGGTAACCCACGTTGCCCGGCAGGCGGCGCACCGAGGCGATGCCGTAGCCGGTCTCCGCCTCAGCCCGCGCCCGCGCCTCGGGCGATCCGCCGCGGGCCGCGGCTGGCGTTCCGGCTCGCTCCTGGACGTAGAAGTGCTTGTCGTCGAGCGCGCCGCCGACGTCGGCGGTCAGTCGCCGGGCGAATTCGGCACGCGAGGCGATCGCCAGGTAAGCGGCGCGGTTGTCGCGCAGCAACCGTCTCGCGCCCCTCACCTTGTCCTGGAACACATAGGCGCCCAGTGCGCCATCCAGTTCGGCCAGGACGGCGGCCGCCTCGCTTCCATTCCATTCGGCGGCGCCGGACGCCGTCGCATCCAGGGGCGGCGCGGACGAGGTCGGGGTCTGCGCGGCGGCGGACGTGGCGGTCAGGGCTGCAATCATGACCAGAACGAGACTTGTTTTCATTGTTGAAATCCTTTTGGGAGCCCTCTTCCCAAGGATCAGCAACCCGCCGCACGGCCAAGTTAGAAGTTGGTAATGGCGACGCCGTCCGCAGCCTGGAGGCGCAGCCGCATGAACACCGTGCCCTCAGGGGTCGGCGCGTAGTACGGCTCCATCCGCTCGAAGCCGAGTTGCTCGTACATGGCGATCGCCGCGCGCATGCTCGGAAGGGTATCGAGCCGGAGCTCCCCGTACCCGCGCGCCCTCGCCGCCTCCACCACCGCCCGGACCAGGGCGGCGCCGAGGCCGAGGCCCCGCGCCGCGGGCAGGACGAACAGCCGCTTCATTTCACAGCAGCCTTCCGGGCTGATCGCCCTCAGCCCGACGCACCCCAGGGGCGCGCCATCGGCCGCCCTGGCCAGCAGCAACGCCCCGCCCGGCGGCGCGTACTTTCCCGGCAGTCCGGCCAGTTCGGCGGCGAAGTCCTGGTAGCCGAGATCCACCGGCAGGGACGCGGCATAGCCTTGGAACAAGCCGGCGACCGCGCGCAGGTCCTCACCCGTGCGCACCGCCCGAATCTCGAAGTCCGTCGTCATCGGCGGATGGAGCAGGCGTCGCGCTCCGGCTGCAATACCCCGCGTTCCCCTTCGGGGCGCCGCCCTGTGCGTCCGGACAGGCTGCAGCAGGAACGGCGGCGCGACCGGCACGCTTTGGTCGCCCATGTCCGTCTGCGCCCGGCCCCGGTCGGCAGCGGTCGCGGGCCCGCAGCCTTGCATCTATATTTTACCCGGGTATAATATATTTCATCCGGAGAAAACTGCTGTGCCGAAGCCCGACCGCAAGCGCCTGATCGCCGCCTACAAGGAGCGCCCCACCGTCGCCGGGGTCTTCGCCGTCATCTGCAACGCCACCGGCGAGGCCTGGGTGGGGCAGAGCCGCCACATCGACACCCAGCAGAACGGCCTGTGGTTCACGCTGCGCCAGGGCGCCAGCCCGTACCGCTCGCTGCAGCAGGCCTGGAACGCGCACGGCGAAGCCAACTTCCGCTTCGAACAACTGGATCGCCTGCCTGAGGACTTCTCCGACCTTCGCAGGAAGGACGAACTGAAGGCCCGGGCGGCGCGATGGACGGCGCGGCTGGAGGCGACGGCGCTCTAGGGCATGTCCGATTCTGTCGGATGTTCGTCGTTCCAGCCATAGGCCGGTGCGCCTAAGCTGAGTGCATGGCCAGACCGCTCCCGGTTGTCATCCTGCTCTACGACGGCGTGAACGCCGTCGACGTGGCCGGCCCGGCGGAAGCCTTCGCGGCGGTGCGCCAGGCAGGTGGATCCCGCTGCTACACGCTGCAGACCTGGTCGTTGGGAGGCGAAGCCGTACGGACGGAGTCCGGCCTGCGTCTCCTGGCCGACGCCCCGGCGCCCGAGCAACCCCGCGGCGATCTCCTGATCGTACCCGGGGGTTCGGGGGTCCGCGAGCCTGGCGCCCTGCCCCAGTTGTCGAACTGGCTGCGGGTCCACCAGGAAGGCTTCCGGCGCATCGCGGCGGTCTGCACCGGGGCCTATGTCCTGGCCGAAGCCGGCCTGGCCGACGGCCGCACCCTGGCGACTCACTGGGCGCACGCGGCCGACCTGCAGCGGCGCTACCCCAGGGTGCGGGTCGACGCCGACGCCCTGTTCGTAAGCGACGGACGCTTCCACTCCTCCGGGGGCGTGACGGCAGGCATCGATCTGGCGCTGGACCTGATCGAGGCCGACTTCGGCCCCAGGGCGGCGATGCAGGCCGCGCGGGAGCTCGTCGTCTACCTCCGCCGCAGCGGGAACCAGGCCCAGTTCTCGGCTCCGCTGAGGCTGCAATCCGCCGCCCCCGGCCGACTCGAGGAAGTCTGCCTGTGGGCCGCCTCGAACCTCGACGCGGACCTGTCGGTGGAGGCGCTGGCGGCCCGGGCAGGGCTGAGTTCACGCCAGTTCGGGCGGCGCTTCCGCGAAGCCTTCTCCACTCCGCCCGCCCGGTACATCAAGCTGCTGCGCCTCGATTCCGCGCGCACCCTGCTGGGCCAAGGCGCTCCCGTGGCTCTCGCCGCGGAGGCCAGCGGCTTCGCCAGCGCGGACGCCTTCCGCCGCGCCTTCGAGAGTCACTTCGACATCGCGCCGAGCGAATACCAGCGCCGTTTCAAGTTCCAGCGGAGACAGCCATGACCCCGATTCCCCGCCGGTCCCTCCTGACGCGCGGCCTGGCCGCCGCCGGCTGCGCCTGTCTCGTCGGGCGCCCCCAACACGTCGGCGCGGCCTCCGGGGGCTTTGAATGCCCGCCCTGCGGCTGCGCCAGGGACGGCGTCGCGTTTGCGGAACCGGGCGCCTGCCCCGCCTGTGGCATGACGCTGGTGGCGAAACAGGACCTCGCGTTTGAGCCGCGCCGGCTCGAGACCGGCGCCGGCGTGTTCCTCATGGCCGGCGGACCGGCTCGCCCAGCCAGCCGGATCCGCGTGCACTATTACCGCCCGTCAGGCCTTGCCCCGCAGTCCCGCATCCTGCTCGTCGTCCCCGGTTCGGGCCGCGACGGCGACGAATATAGGGATGCATGGATCGAGACCGCGGACAGGGCCAGGATTCTGGTCGCGGCGCTGGACTACCCGTCCGCAGACTACGACTTCGCCGCCTATCACATGGGAGGCGTGGTGCGGGACCTGTCATTCCCGCGCGGGGTCGCGGACAGCGACGTGGTCCGTCTGCGCGACGAGGACATCCGCTTCACGGCCAATCCGCGTCCCGACGAGTGGCTGTTCGGCGATTTCGACCGGGCCTTCTCGATTCTTGCGGCGGCCGTGGGGTCCAGCCAGACGGGATACGACATCTTCGGGCACTCGGCCGGCGGGCAGATCCTGCACCGACTGGCGCTGTTCCGGCCCCGGTCGCGCGCCCGCCACATAATCGCGGCGAACTCGGGCTTCTACACCCTGCCGGACCTCGACACCCCGCTCCTGTTCGGCCTGCGGGGGAGCGGCGTCGACGCGGCGTCGCTGGCGCAGTCCTTCGCCTGCCGCCTGACGCTCCTGTTGGGCGGAGAGGA
>DASPLM010000340.1:0-2179 GCA_035627575.1 Caulobacteraceae bacterium
CGAGGCGTGTCAAGGACGAGGCGCCTCTATCGGGGCCTCGCCGCTCCGCGGCGCGTGCGAAGAGCACGCGTCCTTGAGACGCCTCACCGCCGGAGCAAAGATCCACCAAGAGAAGAATGGCCGGCTCGGTCCGCGGACGGACATACCGGCCAGAGGAAAGCGGCCGACCACCTGCCACGACCTCGCCCTTCGACAGGCTCAGGATGAGGTCGACTGTGATCGTTTAGTAGAATTCCTCATCCTGAGCTTGTCGAAGGGCGAGGAATTCGGGCCCGCAGGGGGCTCGAGCTAGGGGGCCGCCCCCCTCACACCAGCCGGTCCGCCTTCCTCAGCTGCGGGAACCACCAGGCCCACAGGCCCGTCGCGACCACGGCCCCGACACCGCCGAACACCGCCGCCCCGACCGGCCCGAGAAAGCGCGCGGCCAGGCCGCTCTCGAACTCGCCCAGTTCGTTGGAGGCGCCGATGAACAGCATCGACACCGAGGAGACGCGGCCGCGCATGTGGTCGGGCGTGGCGATCTGGACCAGGGTCTGGCGGATGTTGACGCTGATCATGTCCGCCCCGCCGGCGATGAACAGGGCCACGACGGTCAGCCAGAAGCTGGTCGACAGGCCGAACACCACCGTGGCGATGCCGAACACGGCGACCGAGGTGAACATCCAGGCGCCGGCGCTGCGCTTGATGGTGTAGGTCGACAGCCACAGGGCCACCACGAGGGCGCCGAGGCCGAACGAGGCGCGCAGGATGCCGAAGCCCTCCGGCCCCACGTGCAGCACGTCCCGGGCGAAGATCGGCACCAGCAGGGTGGCGCCCGCCAGCAGCACGGCGGCGAGATCGAGGGAGATCGAGCCGAACACGATCTTGTTCTGCCAGACGTAGGCGATCCCCTCCTTCATCAGCGCCCAGCGCGAGCCGGGCTGGCTCTGCGGCCGGGTGTCGGTGCGGATCAGCAGCACGAGCGCCACGGCCAGGGCGAAGAGGCCGAGCGCGAAGCCGTAGGCCGCCCCGATGGACACGCCGACGATGACCCCGCCCAGCGCCGGTCCGGCGATGGAGCCCAGCAGGAAGGCGGTGGAGCTGAAGGCGATGGCGCGGGGCAGCGACGGCCGGGGCACGATCATCGGCAGCATGGCCTGGCTGGCGGGCGCCAGGAACGCCCGGCTGGCGCCGAACAGCGCCGCCACCGACAGCAGCGCCCACAGAGGCGGGTCGCCTCGCAACGCCAGGAACAGGAACAGCGCCGCGCACAGGCCCTCGACCGCGATGCAGGCGGCCATGACCTTCTTGCGGTCGCGCCGGTCGGCCATCTCGCCCGCCGGCAGGGTCAGGGCGAACAGGGGCAGGAACTGGCACAGCCCGACGAGGCTGAGGTACAGCGCCGCCTCGGGCACGGAGTGGTCGCGCCGCGCCACCTCGTACACCTGCCACAGCAGGGCCGCGCCCTGGGTCTGGATGGCCAGCACGGCGGCGGCGCGGGCGAACCAGACCAGGCGGAAGTCGCGGATGCGGAAGGGGTTGGGCCCCGCTTCCGGGAGGGGCAGCGACGGGTCCTCGGGCGTCTGGTCGCTCACGCGTGGGCCACCGCGGGCGGGCCCTTGAGTTCGACCACGTTGCCTTCCGGATCGCGGATGTAGATCGACGGCCCCTCGCCCTCCGCGCCGTAGCGCGAGCCGCTCTCGGGAACCTCGACACCGTGCCGTTCCAGGTGCGCCCGCACCACGGCCTCGTCCCAGGGGCGGACGCCGAGGCAGAAGTGGTCAAGGTTGCGGCCCTCCACCCCCGGCGCCGCGCCGCCCATGCGGCCGAGTTCCCCGGTCACCGGCACCAGGTCGATGAGGGAGCCGCCGGCGCGCAGCTGATGCAGCCCGATCTCCGGCTGCTCGCGCTCCAGGGTGCAGCCCAGCACGTCGCGATAGAAGGCGATCATCCGCTTCAGGTCCACGACCCGCAGCACGATGTGGTCCAGGCCCGTGGGGGCGAACGGCGCGGTCATGGAGTCTCCGTCAGCTCTGCTGCGGCGGATATGGGGTCCCGTCCCGGTGAAGGTAGCCCCCTCCCCCGACCGGATAGACAAGGTCGATGTCGGGATACTCGGCCCCGTCCTCCGCCGGCCGGCGCGAGCCGACCTCGAGCAGCAGGGCGTCGCGGCCCGAGCGGTTCACCAGGTGGTGGCCGT
>DASPLM010000341.1:0-2705 GCA_035627575.1 Caulobacteraceae bacterium
GCGCGAACCGGTTCGACAGGTCGCCCGCCCCGTGCTCTGCTCGCGGCGCCGTCCAGGGGAGGTCGTCATGCGTAACCGTGTCGCCGCGCTTCTGGCCGCCGCCGCTACGGTGGCCGCTCCCACTGCCCAGGCCTTCGGCACCCTGCCGGGGTACAAGGGTTCGACCGGGGAGCACGAGCGGATCACCCGCCGCGCCCTCGCCTGCGAGGCGGGAGTCGGCGCGGGGGAGTGCTTCCAGCCAGCCACGATCGACCAGCTGGCCGGAACCCTGACGGAGGGCGGGCTGGGCTGGGGCGCGGTCGGCGCGCCGGACCGGTCGACCCAGGTTCTCAAATCCCACCCCCACTGCGACAACGGCGATCGCCCGGCTCTACCCGGCTACCCGGCGCTGAACGTCCAGAACCGGCCGCCGGCCGACGCCCTGGAGGCCTGCCGCGCCCACGCGGCCGGCAAGCTGGACGAGGCGGTGCGAGACGCCGGCGCCATCCTCGACAGCGCGGGCCGCATCCGCGCCTCGCAGGTCCCGACCTCCTGCGTCTTCGTGTTCGGCGTCCCCGGCCGGGCCAAGTGCGACGCCATCGAGGCCTTCGGCGTCGTGCTGCATGCGTCGCAGGACTTCTACAGCCACAGCAACTGGACCGATCCGGTGCTGCCCGGGGGTGAGGAGACGGCGCGACGTCCACAGGGCCTGGGACAGAGCGGCCCGGCGGCGTGGATGTCGCTGCGCTCCCCGGCGGCGCCCCTGCCGGTCCGTCTGCTCACCGGCTGCTTCGCCCTGCCGAGCGAAGCGTCGGGCTGTGTCTATACGGGCCCGGGCGGGGCGAGGCTCGAGCGGGTGATGCACGAGCACCTCAACAAGGACACCGGCGAGATCCCGGTCGCTCGCGACGAGCCCGTGGGCGCCGGCACGACGTCCCGGGGGGCGGTTGGCGGCGCCTTCCGCCGGGCCGTGGACGCCGCCGTGCTCGACACGGAGGACAAGTGGCGCCTGTTCCAGGAGCGCCTGGTGGCGACCCACGGGGCCGAACGCGGCAAGCGCATCGCCTGCGCCATCCGCTCGGACGACCCGGTGCGGACCTGCGCCTGAGCCCCTACTCGGTCCCGCCGACCTGGTTCTCGTGGCGTACCCGCAGGGCGTCGCTGAAGGCGGCGGCGAGGATGCCGGTGGGCATGGCCACAAAGGCGATGCCCGCGATGGCCGCGACCGCGGACAGCATCTTGCCCGGCACGGTGACCGGGAAGACGTCGCCGTATCCCACCGTGGTCATCGTCGCCACGGCCCACCACAGGGCGCGGGGGATGGAGCCGAAGTCGTCCGGCTGGGCCTTGCCTTCGACGAAGTAGAGCAGGGTCGCCGAGACCAGCAGCAGCAGCATGCCCAGCCCCGCCGTCAGGATCAGCTCGTAGCGACGCCGGCGCAGCGCCTCGGACATGGCGGCCGCGGCCTCGGACAGGGCGCCGAGCCGCGCCAGGCGGATGAGGCGCATAAGGCGCGCCGCGCGCAGGATCAGGGTGGCCGACCCCATGCCGGACAGCAGCGCCGGCAGGATGGCCACCAGGTCGATCAGCGCCCAGGGCGACACGACGTAGCGCAGCCGTCCGAAGAAGCCGCGATAGCGGGGATCCTCCGGTGCGGCCCACACCCGGGCCAGGTATTCGATGCTGAACAGCGCCGTGAAGAACAGCTCGGCGCCCGCGAAGAAGGCCGGAGCCGCCTGCGCCACGCTCGCTTCGGTGTCCAGAATGGCGATCAGCACGCAGGCCACCACCGCCACGGCCAGCGCCTTGTTCAGCGGCGAGATGCCGCCCTGGGGCCGGGCGCGGGGATCCAGCTGGGCGTGGAGGCGCGCGCGCAGGCTGTCCGGCCTGGCCGATCCCGCCGCCTTCGCCTCGGTTTCCGCAACGACGCTCAACGAACCCTCCCCCGGGTCGGCCACGGGAACGATGGCCCAGTCCGCCCGGGCCATCAAGCGTGGCCGAACGGGTTCGAAGGACGGCCGGGTCTAGGCCGCGCCGGCTCCGGCGGCCGCGGCCGCGCCGAACAGCACCACCCAGCCGATGCAGCCGAGCAGGCCTACGCCCGAACAAACCGCGCCGGCGATGGCCATGCCCCGTCCGGTCGGCTTGTTCAGCCCGACGAGCCCGAGCACGAGGCCGAGCGGGGCCAGAATCCACGAGATCATGCCGATGAGCGGGATCCATACAAACAGGATCGACAGGATGCCCAGCACCAGGGAGGCGACGGCGAGGCCGTTACCCGCCTGACCCGGTCCCTGCTGGACATAGACATTGTGCGTCGTGCCTTGCGGCGTCTGATCGTCGTACATCGAATCCCCCCGATTGCAGCCGCAAGTGGTGCGAGGATTCCGCAGGCGAATCAAGACTCGACGAACGGCGCCCTCAGCGCGCCGCAGGCTTCGCGTCCGGCGCCGGCTTGCGGAAGTCCACGTCGCTGTCGGCGATCATCCACAGCAGGGCGGCCCAAGCGGCGACGTTCTGGTCCAGCTTCTTCGCGTCCACCCGGTCGATCACGTCGTCGGCGGTGTGGTGCCAGTTGAAGTAGTCCGACCCGTCCTGGTTCAGGCGGAACGCCGGCACGCCCAGCTGCACCAGCGGCGTCACGTCCGGCCCGCCGCCGTAGGCCGGCGAGCGGTCGAAGGTGATGCCCAGCGGGATCAGCACCCGCATGGCCTCGCGGGCGAAGT
>DASPLM010000342.1:0-3549 GCA_035627575.1 Caulobacteraceae bacterium
CCGGAACCCGTCGAAGGAACTCGTCGTCGCGGTGCGTGACGCCATCAGCGGCGGAACCGACGAGCGCATCGAGGGCGACGCCGAGAACAACACCCTCTACGGCGGCGCCGGCGCCGACCGCCTGTTCGGCATGGACGGCAACGACAAGCTTTACGGCGGCAACGGCAACGACGTGCTGGAAGGCGGCGCCGGGCGCGACCTGCTCAAGGGCGGCGCCGGCCGCGACGGGGCGAGCTACGCCTCGGCCACGGCCGCGGTGAAGATCGACCTGACCGAGAACGTGCACACCGGCGACGCCGCCGGCGACCGCTTCAACGGCATCGAGTACTTCCAGCTGGGCGCCCACAACGACACCTTCATAGGCGGCGCCGCCGACGACGACGCCCGTGGCGGCGCAGGCGCCGACAACCTGTCGGGCAAGGCGGGCGTGGACTGGCTGCGCGGCGAGGCGGGGGCGGACACGCTCGATGGGGGCGACGGGGACGACACCCTGGAAGGCGGCGCGGGCGCGGACGTGCTGCGCGGCGGGGCCGGCACGGACACCGCCTCGTACCAGACGGCCGTCGCCATCGACCTGCAGAGCAACACCCACCAGGGCGATGCGGCCGGCGACACCTTCTTCCAGATCGAGAGGTTCGGCCTCAGCCGCGGCGCCGACACCTTCCTCGGCGCGACCGCCAACGATTGGGTCGCCGGCTACGGCGGAAACGATGCTCTTTCGGGCGGGGCCGGCAAGGATACGCTCAACGGCGGCGCGGGCGACGACATTCTCTCGGGCGGCGCCGACGCCGACAAGTTGATCGGCGAGGCCGGAAACGACCAGCTGACCGGAGGGGCCGGCGCGGACGAGTTCAAGGTCGTCGCCGGCAACTTCGGCGCCGACCTGATCGCCGACTTCGAACTGGGCGTGGACGTCATCAAGGTCACCGGGGTCGGCGACGCGACGAGCTTCTCCGATCTCGTCATCTCGGCCAACGGGTCGGGCTGGGCCGTGGTCACCTTCCCCGACGGGTCGAGCCTTACGCTTGTCGACGTCGCTACCGCCGAGGTTACGGCCGCGGCGTTCGACTGGGGCTGATCCGCCTCAGCCGGAAATTCTGTAGCCCCTGCTCCGCAACTTGCGGTATAAATCCGCATGGGAGCTTCCATGCGTATCGTCGTCGCGGACGACGACCTCGTCTGTCGGGACGTCGTCTGCCAGGCGCTGGAGCAGGCCGGCTATAGGGTTGAGACCGCCTCGGACGGCAACGGCGCGCTTCGGGCGCTCGAGCGTGAGCCGGCCGACGTCCTGGTGCTGGACCTGCTCATGCCCAACAAGGACGGCATCGAGGTCCTGCTGGAGACCCGCGACCGCTGGCCCGGGCTCAAGATCGTGGTCATGTCCGGCGGCTCCACTCGATCCGGCGCCGGCGTCATGCTGAAGACGGCCTCGGTCCTGGGGGCCGACCGGGTCTGCGAAAAGGCGGCCGGCGCCGGCGCCATCCTCGACGCGGTGCGCGACGTCGCCGCCTGACGCGCCGTCCACGTGTAACGGAACAAGACCATCAAGGCGGGTGTTCTCGTCGTCCGATGGCGCGGTACTATTTCCACATTCAGGACGGGCACTTGTTCCGCGACGAGGACGGTACGGACCTGCCGGACCTCGCGTCGGCCGAGACCGAAGCCTCTCGGGTCGTGGCCGCCCACCTGCGCGACCATCCGCGCGAGCCCTGGCGCGACGGGGACATCGTCCTGACCGTGGCCGACGCCAGCGGCCTGACCCTCCTCAGCCTCACAGTCATCGCCCAACACTCGCCCGCCGCCGGCGGTCCGAGGCTGCGGCGCACCGACGAGCCGGTCAGCCCTTGATCAGCCTGCGACGGTTGGCCCGCACCTTGCGGCGATAGTGGGCCACGGATTTCGCCGCGGCGCCGTGCGGCGTGACGCCCAGCCCGCCAGACAGCGCCATCGCCTGCAGGGCAATCCCGGCTTCGAACTTCTCTTCGACCATGCGCCGTGCCTCGGCCTCGCCCGCGGCCCCGCCGGCCGCGATCTTCAGCGCCCGAAGTCCCATGACGGTCGACGCCTCGACGCCGAGCGACCAGGCGTCGAGCCCGATCCGCAGCCAGGGATTGGATCGCATCATGATCGTCTGGTTCCTGTAGGGACGGGCACTGTCCCGCCGCCAGGTCAGCGACCGGTTAACGCCCCGCCGTGGTCTACCAGATATCGACGGCCCGTGCGGGTCACGTTTCGCCCGCCCCTCGACTTGGCGCGCCGGCCTGCGCCATAAGCGCGGAATGGCCGACGCCGTTCAAACCTACCTGCTGGCAAGCCTGGTCGTGGCGGCGGTCTTCGGGACCTGGTTCGGCCTGTGGTGCTGGCGCGACGACCTCAACCGCAAGCCCGTGCTCGACGGCCGCGACTACGCCACCCTGGCGGGGGCGTCCCTGGTGGTGGCGGGCTTCTTCTTCGTCTGCTGGCCGCTGTTCCTGCTCATCATCGTCGCCGTGCTGGGCGGCCGCATGATCCGGGCCGTCTGAGAGAACCCGGGCCCTCGCCCCGCGTTCAGTGCAGGGCGGGCGGCGCCATCCTGCGGCGCCCGCCTCGGGGCCCACGGCGATGTCGAAGATCCAGTCCTATCCCGTCGCGCGCGGCTTCTGCATCCTCGGCGCCGTGGTGTTCGCCATCATCCTGGCCGAGACAGGGGCTGTCGGCCATGCACTGGGCCTGGGCGCCTTCCTGTTCACCGCCCTGGGACTGCAGGCGCTGGCGGTCTGCCGGACGCGCGCCGCGGCCGCGATCTACGAGCCGCCCACGGCCGCGTCGCCGGAGGCCGCCGAGGTCCGGGCGAAGGTCTGATTGTTCCTGGAGAAGGTGGTGGTTGGGGGCGGGATCGAACCGCCGACCTGTGGGTTATGAATCCACCGCTCTAACCATCTGAGCTACCCAACCCCTCGTCGCCGCGGGGCGTATTCGCGGCGCGGAGGCAGCGAAGAGCGAGGCCTATATCGCCATGGCCCCGCCGGTTCAAGCCGGTCCGTGACGCCGCCGCGTTTGCAGACCTGCGGCGGTCGGTCGCCGCGCCGGGAGGTCCGTTCGCCGACCTTGAGAAACAATCCGCCACGGCCGATGTTACAGCCACGCCGGATCATCGCTGCAGAGGGCAAGTCCATGCGCCACGCCATCATCTTCGCCGCCTCGGTCGCCGCCCTGCTCGCCGCCTGCGGCGACGCCGTGAGCCAGGATCCCGCCGCCCCCACCGCGGCCGGCTCGGGCCAGCCGGTGGAGACCGGCGCCGCCAACGCCCCGACCCAGAAGCCCGCCTTCGCCGGCCAGACCCGCGCGCCGGGCGTCACCTCGAGCATGGCGGTGGCCGTGGAGGTCGTGGCAAGCGGGCTGGAGAAGCCATGGGCGGTCGAGCCCCTGGCCGACGGCCGCTTCCTCGTCACCGAGAAGCCCGGCCGCCTGCGCATCGTCGGCCAGGACGGGCAGCTGTCGCCGCCGGTCGCGGGCGTGCCGGCGGTCGACGCCAGGGGACAGGGCGGGCTGCTGGACGTGGCGCTCAGC
>DASPLM010000343.1:0-5841 GCA_035627575.1 Caulobacteraceae bacterium
GAACTTCCCCTTCTGGCAGGCCATCCGCTTCGCCGCCCCCGCCCTGATGGCGGGCAACGGGGCGGTGCTGAAGCACGCGTCGAACGTGCCGGGCTGCGCCCTGGCCATCGAGGCCCTGTTCCGCGAGGCCGGCTTTCCCGCCGACCTGTTCCGCACCGTCCTGGTCGGGTCGCGCGACGTACGGCCGCTGATCGAGGACCATCGCATCGCCGCCGTCACCCTGACCGGGTCGGTGGCGGCCGGCCGCAAGGTCGCCGAAGCGGCCGGCGCGGCGCTGAAGAAGGTGGTGCTGGAGCTCGGCGGGTCCGACGCCTACCTCGTGCTGGAAGACGCCGACATCGGCGCCGCCGCGAAGGTCGCCGCCACCGCGCGCATGGTCAACGGCGGCCAGAGCTGCATCGCCGGCAAGCGCTTCATCGTCGTCGACAGCGTGGCCGAAGCCTTCGAGACGGCCCTGGTCGAAGCCATGGGCGCCTTCCAGCCCGGCGATCCGCGCGACGAGGCGGCCCGCTTCGGCCCCCTGGTCAGCATCGCCGCGCGCGACGAGATCCACACCCAGGTGCAGGAGAGCCTCGAGACCGGCGCCCGCCTGCTGCTGGGGGGTGAGATCCCCGACCGCCCGGGCGCCTGGTACCCCGCCACGGTCCTGACCGACGTCGCGCCGGGGCAGCCTGCCCACGACCAGGAGATCTTCGGCCCGGTCGCCGCCATCATCCGCGCGAAGGATGAGGCCGACGCCATCCGTATCGCCAACGCCAGCGAGTTCGGCCTGGGCTCGGGCGTGCTGACCAGCGACCTGGCGCGGGGCGAGCGCATCGCCGCCGAGGAGCTGGAGGCGGGCCTGAGCTTCGTCAACGCGAACGTCCGCTCGGATTCCCGCCTCCCCTTCGGCGGCGTCAAGCACTCCGGCCACGGCCGCGAGAGCGGCCGCTGGGGCATGCTGGAGTTCGTCAACGTGAAGACGGTGCTGGTGGCGGGCGCCCCGGTCGCGGAGGGGAAGGCGGGGGACTGAGGGGGATCGAGGGGCGCTCGCTCAAGAACGTCCCTCATCCCGCAAAGTCGCCCGGGCCTCAGCCCGGCGCCTTGTCCGCGATGACGGAGGACGGGTGGTGCAACCCGCGCCGCGATCCTCTCGGTGGTTTGGTGCGCCCGGTCCTGCCGCTGGGCGCGACGCTCCCCCACGAGGTTCGGGACGTGGTGGCGCTTGGAGGGGCTATCCCCTTTTCCTTGCCGTGGGGATCAGGGGTCTTGCCCCTACTCCCCCTCGACCTCCACCGGATCGAAGCCCGGCAGCATATAGCTCTCGAAGGCGCAGAAGCGCGGCTAGTCGCGCTTGGCGAACGGCTTGAAGGTGTCGGCAGCGTCCAGGGTCTTCAGGGCCCGCGCCTTCACCTTGTCGTAGGCCGGCGGCTTGTCCTTCGCGCCCTCGACCATGTCCATGGTGGCGTGCAGGTCGCAGGGATACAGATCGTAGATGTAGGTGGCGGTCCTGCCCTCGCTCGGCATCAGGAACTCCATCGCCAGGCTTCGCGTCAGGCTCAGCGTCACCGGCATCCCCCCATTTTTCGGCGCGGCCACGAAGACGTAGTGGCGGCGGAAGGTGTCCTGCAGCGCCACCCCCTCGTAGGCGTCGACCACGGCTGCAGCCGTCTCGAACCGCTCCACCTTGCGCATGCGGTGCCGGCCATGGCCGACGAGCGCCCGGTCGTGGGCAGCGAGCATCTCGTCCCTGACGGCGAGGAAGCGGGCGGCGTCGCCGGTCATCTCCAGGGCCGCGAGCTGGACCCAGCGGTTGGTCGACCACAACTCGCTCTGGGGCGACACGGGGGCGCCGGCCGCCCGGTCCGCCGCCTCGGCGTAGCGGCCGGCGAACAGGTCCAGTTCGGCGTGGACGGTCAGCAGCAGCGCCGTAAGACCGGCATGGTCCGCGCAGGCCGCCTCCATCGCACTGACGACGCGGACGCCGTCGTCGAACTTGCCGGCCTTGCGCGCCTCACCGACCTTCGGCCAGTCGCGTTCGAACGCCGCGCGACAGGCCGCCGACGGCTCCGACGCGACGGGGGGCGTGGCCGCCGGCGCCACGGGCGAGGTCTCGGGCGCGCTGAGCAGGCCCAGCAGGAAGATCAAGGCGACTGGCGACACGGACGGCTGCTCCTCGGCTGTCCCGCATCGTCGCCCGGGCCGCGGGAACTGCCAAGCTCCAGAAGCGGGCCGCAATGCGAAACCATCGTTTTGCGCCCCCCGGCCCACACTTCGGCGCCCTCGCGCGTTATCCCCGCACGCCGCGCTGGAAAGAACCGGCGCGAGGCCCTAGGTGTGGCCGGCTCCAGGAGACCCCATGCGTACCGAGACCCCGCGCCCGATCCAGCTGGCCGACTACCGCCCGCCCGCCTACCTCGTGGACACCGTTCACCTGACCTTCCGGCTGGAGCCGACCGCCACGCGGGTGGTCGCCTCGCTGGCGGTGCGGCGCAACGGCGAGCACGCGGAGCCCTTCTTCCTCAACGGCGAGCGGTTGAAGCCCATCGCCTTCGCCGTGGATGGCGAGGCGCTCGGTGAGGACGCCTACGAGGTGACGGCCGAGGGCCTCACCCTGAAGGCGCCGGGCGAAAGCTTCACCCTCGAGACCGAGGTCGAGATCGACCCGGAGAACAACAAGGCCCTGGAAGGCCTGTACATGTCCGGCGGCCGCTTCTGCACCCAGTGCGAGGCCGAGGGCTTCCGCAAGATCACCTGGTTCCCGGACCGGCCCGACGTGCTGGCCCGCTTCACCGTCCGCATCGAGGCCGACGAGAAGGCCTGCCCGCGCCTGCTGTCGAACGGCAACCTGGTCGAGGCGGGGCCGGCCGAGGACGGCCGCCACTACGCCGTCTGGAACGACCCCTTCCCCAAGCCGGCCTATCTGTTCGCCCTGGTGGCCGGCGAGCTGGACGAACTGGCCGACAGCTTCACCACCATGACCGGCCGGGTCATCGACCTGAAGGTCTACGTGGACCCGGGCATGGCGGCGCGCGCGACCTATGCCATGGACGCCCTGAAACGGTCGATGAAGTGGGACGAGGAGGCCTACGGCCGCGAGTACGACCTCGACCTGTTCATGATCGTCGCCGTGCGCGACTTCAACTTCGGGGCGATGGAGAACAAGGGGCTGAACATCTTCAACAGTTCGCTCCTGCTGGCCGACCCCGCCACCGCGACGGACATGGACTACGAGCGCATCGAGAGCGTCGTGGCCCACGAGTATTTCCACAACTGGACCGGCAACCGCATCACCTGCCGCGACTGGTTCCAGCTGTGCCTCAAGGAAGGGCTGACGGTCTTCCGCGACCAGGGCTTCTCGGCCGACCAGCGCGACGCCGCGGTGCAGCGCATCAAGGACGTGCGGGCCCTGCGGGCGCGCCAGTTCCCCGAGGACCAGGGCCCCCTGGCCCACCCGGTGCGGCCGTCCAGCTACCTGAAGATCGACAACTTCTACACCGCGACCATCTACGAGAAGGGCTCCGAGCTCATCCGGATGCTCAAGGTGCTGATCGGGGACCGCGACTTCCGCCGCGGCATGGACCTGTACTTCAAGCGCTGGGACGGCCACGCCACCACGGTGGAGGCCTTCGTCGCCTGCTTCGCCGAGGCCGCGGGCAAGGACCTGTCGTCCTTCTTCAAGTGGTACGGCCAGGCCGGCACCCCCGAGATCCGCATCGAGACCACCTACGACGCCCGCTCCAAGTCCATGGACCTGCGCCTGGCCCAGACCACCCCGCCGACCCCGGGGCAGGACCAGAAGGAGTGCCTGCCGATCCCGATCCGGCTCGGCCTGCTGGACGAGGACGGCCGGGTGCAGACCTTCCGCCCCGGCGGCACGGATCGTACGGTGGAAGAGACGGTAATCGTCCTTGACTCGGCAGAAATGCGGCTGCGCTTCAGCGAGGTGGACCGCCCGCCGGTGCTGTCGGCCCTGCGCGGCTTCTCCGCCCCCGTGGTGATGTCCACCGACGCCCCGGAGCAGCACCGCTTCGTCCGCCTGGCCGCCGACCCCGACCTGTTCAACCGCTGGGAAGCGGGCCAGAATCTCGCGCGGGATCTGATACTTGCCCGTGCGTCTGGCACGCCGGACGAGGACGGCGAGCAGGCTTTCGCCGCCGCCCTGGGCCGCGCCCTGACCGACCAGTCCTCCGAACCGGCCTTCAAGGCCCTGCTGCTGCAGCTGCCGTCGGAGCAGGACCTGGCCATGGTCATGACGCCGGCCGACCCCGCCGCCATCCACGACGCCCGCGACGCGCTTCGCCGCACCCTGGCCCAGACGCTGAAGGCGGATCTGGAACGCCAGCACAAGGCCCTGGCCGACAAGGGACCCTTCTCGCCGGACGCGGTCCAGGCGGGCCGCCGCGCCCTGCGCAACGCCGCCCTCGACATCCTCGCGGCCGATCCGACCCCGGCCGTGGTCAAGCGGGCGCAGGACCACTTCCGCGACGCCGCCAACATGACCGACGCCATGGGCGGACTGTCGGCCCTGATGCTGCTGGGCGGCGAGGCCTACGAGAAGGCGCTGGCCGAGTTCGCCGAGCGCTGGAAGGACGAGCCGCTGGTCATGGACAAGTGGTTCGCCGTCCAGGCCCGCAGCCCGGCCGAGGACGCCATGGGACGCGTGCTGGCGCTGACCGCCCACCCGCTGTTCGACCCCCGCAACCCCAACCGCCTGCGCGCCCTGGTGCAGACCTTCAGCCAGGCCAACCCGGCTCGCTTCCACGCCGCCGACGGCTCCGGCTACCGGTTCCTGGCGGACCAGATCCTGGCCGTGGACGGCTTCAACCCGATGACCGCCGCGCGCCTGCTGGAGCCGCTGGGGCAGTGGCGGCGTTACGCCCCGGAGCTCGGCGCACTGATGCGCGAGCAGCTGGAGCGGATCCGCGCCCAGGAGGGCCTCTCGAAGAACGTGCTGGAACTGGCGGGCAAGGCGTTGGACACCTGAGGCGGCGCCTGCGGCCGCTTCGCCCTTCGCGAGAGGGCCCGAAGCAGCTTAGGCTCTCGCGTACTGGGCGAATCGAACAGGGGTACGGGCTTTGGCTTCGGGCCGCGACGTCACTGAAACGACGCGCGTTGACGACGAGGACGTCGCCCGGCGCCTGGGCGTGATCGTGCCCGCATGGGTCCGGATCACGATCCTGGCCACAGCCCTGGTGCTGGCCGCCTACACCACCTTCGTCATCGACCGCTGGGACGTGAACGTCACCCGGCCTTCGGTCGACGGGGCCCCGATCCTGCCCAGCCTGCTGCTGCTGGCCGGCCCCATCGCCATCGGCGCCATCCTGACCCTGCTGATCTGGGTCCAGGCGCGGCGCGCGGCGACGGCCCGGCGCGAGTACGCCGACACCGAACGCCGCTTCCGCACCGCCGTGGAGGCCGCGCGTTGCGGCATCTGGGAGTGGGACCTGCGCGAGGACGCCGTCTACGTCTCAGACGTCATGGCCTCGATGCTGGGCTGGCCCCAGGGCGGCATCGTCACCGGCGACGAGATGCTGGCGCGAGTGGCCGACGCCGACCGGTCCAAGGTGCTGGGCGCCCTGCGCAGCGCCGCGCTTTACGGCGCCTTCGACGTCTCCTTCCGGTCGCCGCGCGAGGACGGTCGCTCGACCTGGATCGACGCGCGCGGCCAGTCCATCGGCCAGCGCGAGGACGAGGGCTTCGACCGCATTGTCGGCGTGGCGCTGGACGTCACCGAGGAACGGACCGCCCAGGCCCGGGCCATGACGGCCGAGAACCGCCTGAAGGACGCCATCGAGAGCGTGTCCGAGGCGTTCGTGCTGTGGGATCGGCGCGGACGGCTCCGCATGTCCAACCAGAACT
>DASPLM010000344.1:0-3283 GCA_035627575.1 Caulobacteraceae bacterium
TCACCTGCTTGAGCAGTTCCGGGTTCTCCCACAGGTAGCGGGCGAAGTCCGTCTGCACGAGGCCCGGGGCGATGGCGTTCACCCGCACGCCATAGGGGCCGTACTCGACGGCCAGGTTGCGCACCAGCTGGAAGTCCGCCGCCTTGGAGATGTTGTAGGCGCCTATCAGGCCGTTCCCGCGCAGGCCGCCGATCGAACTGACCACGACGATCGAGCCGTCCTTCCGCTCCAGCATCTGCGGGGCGACCATCTGGATCAGCCAGTGGTTGGAGACCACGTTGTTCTGGAGGATCTTCAGGAACTGGTCGTCGCTTATGCCGGCCATCGGCCCGGCATAGGGGTTGGTCGCCGCGTTGCAGACCAGGATGTCGACCTTGCCGAACACCTTGTTGGTCTGGTCCACGAGGTTCTGCAGGTCTTCCTTCGAGGCGATGTTCGCCGGGACCCATATGGCGCGGCCGGCGCCGTACTTATCATTGATCGCCTCGGCCGCCTCCTCGCACGGGCCGGGCTTGCGGGACGAGATCACCACGTGGGCGCCGTGTTCGGCCAGGCGTTCGGCGATGGCGCGGCCGATGCCCTTGGACGAGCCGGTGATGATGGCCACCCGGCCCGTCAGGTCGAACAGTCCCATGTGTCGCGCTCCTTTTGCTCGAAGCCTTGATATACTGATGCGTGGCTGATTCCAGCCGGGCGGGCTCCATGCGGAAGATCACCCTGGCGCTGTTGATGGGCGCCTACCTCTTTATCGCGCTGACCGCGGCCGCCCTGCTATGGCGCGGCGGCGCCGGCTGGGGCGCGGGAATGGCCATCCTGCCGGGCCTGCTCGGCCTGCTGTTCGCCGCCCACGCCATGCTGGCCAGCGCCGGCTCGCGCGCGGCGCTGGAGAAGGACGTCGAGGCGATCCGCGACGCCCACCGCCTGCTGGCGGACGCGCTCGAGACCACCCAGGACGCCGTCAACGCGCTCGCCCAGCGCGTCGAGGACAGCGCGAACCGGCGGACCGAGGAGTTGACCTCCGAGGTGCACATGCTGGAGGACCTGGTTGCGCGCATGGGCCAGGACCTGGAGGCGCGTCTCTCGGGCATCCGCCACGCCCCGATCGAGACCTTCGACGGCCGCCGCACGCGCCAGACCGCCGCCCTGCTGGAGACTGTCCGCGCCGCCCTGGCGGAGGGCCGGGTCGACCTCTACCTGCAGCCGGTCGTCGGCCTGCCCCAGCGCCGCACCGTCTTCTACGAGAGCTTCTCGCGTCTGCGCGACGACAGCGGCCGTGTGCTGATGCCGGCCGAGTACCTCTCGGTGGCCGAGCCCGAGGGCCTGGTGACGGCGATCGACAACCTGCTGCTGTTCCGCTGCGTGCAGATCGTGCGCCGGCTGGCCAAGACCGACCGCAAGGTCGGCATCTTCTGCAACGTCTCGCTCGCGTCGCTGGCCGACGAGCAGTTCTTCCCGCAGTTCCTGGAGTTCCTGCAGGAGAACCGCGACCTGGGCGGGGCGCTGATCTTCGAACTGGGGCAGGCGGCGTTCGAGGCGCGCGGCGCTGTCGAGGCGCGGAACATGGCCAAGCTGGCGGACCTCGGCTTCCGCTTCTCGCTGGACAAGGTGCAGACGCTGGACCTCGATTTCGCGGACCTGCAGCGCTCGGACGTCAAGTTCCTCAAGATCGGCGCCGATCTGCTGCTGGAGCAGCTGCTCGAAGTCGAGGGCGAGCCTGCCCTGCGGCAGATGAAGGACATTCACGCCGCCGACTTCGCGGCCATGACCCGCCGCTATGGCGTCGAGGTCGTCGCCGAGAAGGTCGAGGCCGAACGACAGGTGGTGGACATCCTCGAGCTCGACATCGCCTACGGCCAGGGCCACCTGTTCGGCGAGCCGCGGGCCATCAAGGAACAGGTGCTGGCCGAGGCGTCTCCGCCGGTTGACTTCATCCGCTCGAGCCTGCGGCGCGCTCGGGCGGGTTGATCCTCCAGCCGCGCCGCCGGCGCCGTCGCGCACGATCCGTGACCCGGCCGTGCGAGTTTGCGCCAGATCAAAGACCCCCCGGTTCCTGCGGTTATGCCTCGCGCCTGCAGCCTCCCTCGCTGCACTCACGAGGACAACAATGAAAACCCTGCTTCTGCTGTCGTCCGTCGCCGCCGCGACCCTGGCGATGGCCTCCGCCGCGACCGCCCAGGACTTCACGCCCAAGTCCAAGGGCGCGTGGGTCGTCGACCTGCGCGTGACCGACGTCGCGCCCGACGAGCGCGGCGAGATCCGCACCGCGGCCGGCGTGGACACGGGCCTGGACGTCGAAGTCGGCGACCATGTCGTGCCCACGCTGGGCATCCAGTACTTCTTCACCGACAACATCGCCGGCGAGCTGATCCTCGGGACCAGCAAGCACGAGATCAGGGCGGTCGGGCCCGCCACGGACGTGAAGGTGCACGAGACCTGGGTGATCCCGCCGGTGGCCACCATCCAGTACCACTTCTCGCCGGAAGCCCGCTTCAGCCCGTACGTCGGCGCCGGCGTGAACGGCATGATCTTCTACTCGGGCGACGACCAGAACGGCTTCACGGTCGACCTGGACGACGGCATCGGCTGGGCCCTGCAGGCCGGCGCCGACTACGCCTTGTCCGGTCCCTGGGCGCTGAACGTCGACGTGAAGAAGGTCTTCTTCAACACCGACGCCGGCATCAACGGCGGCGCCCTGAAGTCCGACGTGGACCTGGATCCGTGGGTCGTTTCGGTGGGCTTCGGCCGCCGCTTCTGATCCCGCGGTGCGGCGCGCCCCCGTCCTCCCTCGGACGGGGGCGCGCCGGCTTCGCACATTGATCGCAAGCCGCGGGACGCGGCTCATGCCAATCCGCGGCACAAGGCTCCCCTAGAAAGGGAGTCATCCTTATGTTGGACCGCGTGACCGACACCGCCGCCCTCGAAGACATGGCCTGGGACGCTTTCCAGGCGCGGGACCGCAGCCAGCGGGACCGTTACCTGATGGGCGTGCTGACCACCGGCATCTACTGCCGACCCGGCTGCCCTGCGCGGACGCCGAACCGCGAGAACGTCCGCTTCTTCGCCTCCGCCGAGGACGCGCGCGCGGCGGGCCTTCGCGCCTGCAAGCGCTGCAAGCCGGACGAGACGGGGTCGCTCTACAAGGACGCCATCGCCCGCGCCTGCCGGCTGATCGACGAGGCCGAGGAATCGCCGAGGCTGGACCAGTTGGCGGGCGTCGCCGGGCTCAGCCCCTTCCACTTTCACCGTGTGTTCAAGGCAGAGACCGGCGTGACTCCCGCCGCCT
>DASPLM010000345.1:0-2420 GCA_035627575.1 Caulobacteraceae bacterium
ATGGCCTTCACATCGGTGCGCCGGAGCGCACCGCCGCCCGAGGCCGCCTCGGCCATGGCTTCGGTGGCGAGGCCGGAAGCGAGCGCCGGACCGAGGAGCGGGTCGTCCTTGTAGAGGTCCTGCAGCACCGTCGCGATGCGATCGTTACGCGCCGGCGCCCCGCCGGGCGCCCAGGAGCCCGCCCGGGCGGGCCCGCGAAGGATCAGCGGGACCTGGGAGCCGACCGACAGTCCCTTGTTGGAGCCCATCGCGGCGAGCGCCCGGTTCATCCAGCCGCTGGTCGAGCCGTAGAGCCGCGAGGCCCCCGACTCCAGCACGTCCTGGGCTTCGAAGTGCGAGCGCTGGCGGTCGGGGATGGCTACGGCCGGGGCGAACCGCATCTCGCCGCCCCGGGCCAGGCCGTGCATCACGTCGAGCGACGGGTGCAGGCCGAAGGTCCCGTCCAGCTTGAGCACGCCCCCGGGCGCGCCGGGCGGCGGAATGGCGAGGGCCCCACGCAGCGCGGCGTAATTGCGGTCGCCGTACGGCACGGCCGCGGAGAGGCCGTCCATCCCGCCCCGGGCCACGACGACGATCATCTTGCGACCCGACAGGTCCGCCTGGGCGCTGGCGCAGCCGGCGAAGAGCAGGGTCGTTGAGGCGCCGAGCAGGAAGGCGCGGCGGTTGGGCTGGAAGGGCGTGGTCATCGGCGCTGGAACTCCGGCGACATCAGCAGAAGGGTGAAGGCTTCTTCGCGCGACCCGGCGCGCTCCACGGCCTGTAGCGAGCGGGCGCCGATGCGTTCGCCCAGCAGGGCGCGCGCGACGTCGCCGGGCTTGCCGCCCGCCGGCGCGTGCATGGCGGCGAAGCGTTCGGCGAAGGACAGGCGCTTGAGCACCGCGTCGGAGGAGGCCCAGGCGACGGCCTGGTCGGGCCATCCCTTGGGCGAGGGAGGATTGAACGGCTTCTGGTCCAGGCTGGTCATCAGCACCGATACGTCCCGGAAAGCCCGCGGCTCGGCGGCCGCGGCGCGGTAGCTGGAGACCACGAACTCGTAGGGCGTCTTGAACTTGGCCGGCGCGGGACTCCAGGCTTCCGGCGCCTCCACCAGGGTGCGGGCGACCTCGGCCAGATCGCCGCTGCTGCGTTCCCAGGCCGCCTCGAGCTTCGCGGCCAGGCCGGGGGGCGGCGTGTCGGCGACGAAGTGGGCCGCGAGCTTGCGGCACAGGTGACGGCGCGTGCGGGCGTCGTTGGCGAGGTCGGCCAGTACCGCCATGCCCTGTTCCTGCCCGCCGTCGGGATAGGCCCGGCCCAGCACCTTGCGCTCGCCAGGCTCGTGCAGGGCTCCGCGGAAATAGAACTCGCCCAGCGGCTCGCCCCGCGCCGCCCTGCGCCCGACCGACCAGCCGGTCAGGGCGCGGGCAAGTTCGGTCACGTCCGCCTGGCTGTAGCCGGCGTCGACGCCAACGGTGTGCAACTCCAGCACCTCGCGGGCGAGGTTCTCGTTGAGCCCTCGCTTGTACGCCTGGCCGGCGCGGGTCGACGGGCCGACCGAGGCGGTCTGGTCGAGATACATCAGCATCGCCGGGTGGCGGATGGCCGAGGTGGCGAGGTGCTCGAAGCGGCCGAAGACGTGCGGGCGGATCGCCTCGCGCTCGTAGGAGCCGCGGATCACCGCCACCGCCAGGCTATTGGCCGAGACGGTGAAGTGGTTGGCCCAGAACAGCGCCCAGCGCTCGCGGAAGCCGGCCGCGGTCGTTGCGCCGAGGCGGGTGCGGGCGAGGAACTCCTCGCCCATGTCGCCCTGCAGCGCGCGGCGCATGGCCGTGGCCGCCTGCATCCGCTCGCCGGGCGGGGCGTCCTCCCCGGCGGGCATGGCCTGCTCGGCGCGGGCCTCCTTCTGGCGGGCGCGGTAGCCCTCCATCTCGGCCATCGACTCGACCGTCGTCCGGAACCGGCCGACCGGCTGGTCCGCGCCTTCAGAGCGGATCTGGTCCAGCAGCCAGCCGCGCGGGTCGCGGCTCGCACCATCGATCTCGCCCGGCCGTGCGCCCAGGCCGAAGCGGGTGACCGCGATGGCCCCGTTCAGTCGGGACGTTTCGGCCATGGACGCCTCCCTTGCTTCATGTGGTTGAACAACGCGCGTCGGTCCGTTTTATGTCCGCCATGGCCTTCACGCGCGCAAAACCCGAAAACGCCGAAAAAATCCGCCGCTTCTGGAAGGAAGCCGCCGCCGGTCCCGAGGGGGAGGGCGGCTGCCCCGTCCTGCTCGACAGCCGGGCCGCAAAAACCCCGGGCGGCGCGCCCCTGGCCCTGCCGAGCCGGGCCCTGGCGGCTCTGATCGCTGCGGAGTGGGCGACCCAGGGCGAGCACCTCGAGATCGGCTCCATGCCGCTCACCCGCCTGGCCTTCACCGTGATCGACCACGTCTCGGCCCAGCG
>DASPLM010000346.1:0-6887 GCA_035627575.1 Caulobacteraceae bacterium
CCCCCCTCATAGAGGTCGAAGCCCGGGAAGCGGTTGGCGCGGAACAGGTTGGTGTCGTCGATCTCGACCACGAGGCTGTCCTCGTTGGGGATCAGCGGGTCGAGGTCGCTGTCAGGCGAGGCGGCGATCTGCGCCATCGGCTCGATCACGATCGTGGTGTCGCCCGAGCGGCGCATCAGCGGGTAGCGCAGGTCGACGCCGGCGGTGACGTTCGCCCGGGCCTGGCTGACGGCGTCGTGCAATAGGTACCAGGCGCCGCCGGGGCCGACATGTGTGACCTGTTCGGACACGTCGTAGGCGTCCGCCCGCGCGCTCAGGAAAGGTTCGACGCGCAGCCCGTTCGCCAGCGTCAAGGCGCGGCGCCAGTCCAGTTCGGTGCTGGCCCGCCGGCTGTCCGTGCCTGGTAGCGCCGGGGCGAAGGGATTGAGGAACTGCTCCTCGCGTTCGATGGCCACCGCGCTGCCGTAGACGCGCAGGCGGCCGCCCGCGATTTCGCCTTCGGGTTCCCAACGCCCCTCAATGATGGGAGCGACCAGCGGCAGGGCGTCGTCGTTCTCCCGCTCAGTCGGCATGGCGGCGTTGACGAAGCGCAGGCTCTGGAAGCTGAGCGCGGCGATGGAGAGGTAGGACCGCTGCGACTGGCGCACGGTGTAGACCTGGGACAGCAGCCGACGGCTGTCGTTCAGGTACAGGCCGCGCTCCTGGTAGACCCCGCCGATGTCGTAGCGGTCGAAGAAGGTGTCGTCCGAGGTGCGCTCGACGGCGAAGCCCCAGCGCCAGTTGCGGTCGATGGCGAAGCGGCCGTCGGCGAGGATGTAGCCGCGCGATTCCTGCTCGCCGAACTTGTCGCCGTCGTCGTCGAAGTCCTGCTCGTAGGTGTAGCCCAGCCGCGCGTTCACCGAGCCGGACCAGAACCGCTTGCGCCAGTCCAGGTTCAGCAGCGGGTTCACCTTGGTGTTGATCTGGGGAGAGACCTCGAGGTCCTGCGACGGCGAGATCACCCACAGGTACGGCTGTTCGTAGGACAGGCCCCGCGCGTCGGACAGCGACACTTCCGGCATCAGGAAGCCGGACTGGCGCTCGGCCGTCGGGTCCGGGTGCCAGAACACCGGCGCGTACAGCACCGGCACGCCGAACATGCGCACCTGGGCGTTGCGGTAGTAGACGACGCGGTTGTCGCGGTCCTGGACCACCTGGTCCGCGCGGATGTCCCAGCTGGGCGTCTTCGGCGCGCCGTCCTCGGTGCAGATGTCGCACGGGGTGAAGATGGCGCGGTTCAGCTCGTTGACCGTCTCGCTGCGGCGCACGGCCGAGGCGGCGGCCAGCTTGGCGTTCTGCTCCAGCCGCGTGGCGAAGCCGGTAGCGATGCCGGCGCGCAGATCCTCGTCCAGCTGGATCTCGTCGGCGTACTGGACGGTGCCGTCGGGGTTGATGATCTGGGCGTTCCCGCGGGCGGTGACGACGCCGGTCTCAGTCTCGTAGACGATCTCGTTGGCGCGCAGGGTGCGGCCCTGATAGCGCGCCTGGACGTTGCCGCGGGCGATGATCCGGCGCGTGCCGCTGCGATCCTCGGCGACCTGGTCGGCCTCGAGATAGAAGCCGTCCTCGCGCAGGCCGTCGGCGCCCACCGGGGCCGCGCTCTGCATCGGCGCGTCGGCAGACGCTTCGGTCTGGGCGACGACAGGAGAGGCGCAGGCGAGCAGGAAGGCGACCGCGCACACGCCGCCCATCGCATGGGTCGACCGCAGTCCCGTCCCGTACCTGCGCGGCGAACCCGCGTCCCTCATGCCCAGACCTTGTCTTCCCCGAAGGGGTGATTCCGCCAGCAACGGTTCAACCGTCTTCCGTATAGGAGAGCAAGGTGAAAGCCGACAAAATCGCCAACAAAGGCGGGGTCCAGCCGGCCACGAACGGCGGAATGATCTCCGCCTTGCCCAGCGCGCTGCACAGCTCGTTGAAGAAGAAGAAGAGGAAGCCCAGCGCCACGCCGGAGGTGGCGAGCATGGCCAGGCCGCCCAGCCGCATCAGTCGCAGCGAGAAGGCCGCGCCCAGGATCGACATGGCCGCGAACAGCACCGGAATGGCCAGCAGCTGCTGGAATCGCAGGCGATAGGCGGTGGCCGTGAAGCCGGCCGATTCGATGCGGCGGATGGTGCCGGGGAGGGCCCAGAACGGCACGGCGCGCGGCTCGGCGAACTTCTCGTAGGCCGTGGCCGGATCCAGCGTCGACGGGATGGAGAGGGTGCGATAGGTGACCGCCTGCTCGCCGGCGCCGGCCTCGCGCGCATCGGTCAACTGCCAGAAGCCGCGCTTGAGCACCGCCTCGCGCGCCTCGATCCGGCGCGAGAATTCCAGCCGGCCCTCGTCGTCCGCCGTGTAGACGAACATGGAGACGTCCTGCAGCCGGTCGCCGGGGCTGCGGCGCGAGCGGGCGTGGATGACCACCTGGGTCTGACCGTCGCCCTGACGCAGCCAGGTGTCGGTGGGTTCGCCCGCGGTGATCTCGTTGCCGAGCCGGGCGGAGGCGCGGCTGTACAGCCCGTCCAGCCAGGAGGCGGCGGGGCTGAGGGCGACGATGGTCACGAGTCCGATGGCGAAGGCGGCGCCCGCCGCCGGAAAGATGAAGCGCCAGGCCGAGATGCCGGCGGCCCGCATGGCCACCAGCTCGCTGCGCCGGTTGAAATTCACGAAGGCCGCCAGAACCCCGAACAGGAACGCGAAGGGCAGCAGCAGCAGGATGACGTTGGGCGACTTCATCAGCGTCAGGCCCAGCGTCTGGATCACCGACGTCTCGACGTTGGGCGGGGCGTTGCGCGACACCTCGACGAAGTCGATCAGCATGATGACCGAGGCGATGATCCCCAGCGCTCCGGCCACCGCCCAGAGGGTGCGGCTCAGGACGTAGCGCTCGATCCGCGTCAGCCGCCAGCGCAGCAGGTTCAGGCCGCCGGGAAGGGAGTGGGACAGCTTCATGCGGCCGCTCCCGCGCCCGGAAGGATCGGCTCCTGGTCGCAGGACAGGGGCACCCGGCGGCCCACCTTCTGCCGGAACAGGGTGCGGAAGGCCCAGACGATCGGGGCGATCGGCACGAGGTACTGCAGCACGTTCAGGATGGCGGCCTCCTCGACCAGGGGCTGCACGCCAAAGCCGATGATGCGCACGACGATCGCCGCCACCGCCACCTGGGCGATGCGCCGGCCGTAGCCCAGGCGACTGAACGCCCCGCCCAGCACCCCCACCAGCGCCAGCGCCATGAAGGTGACCGGATAGATCGCGCCGGCGATGCGGCCATGCCCTTCGGCGTAAAGCTTGAGCTCGTCGCGCCGGTCGTTCTTCAGCTGCAGGTTCGGATAGAACAGCTCGTGCAGCCAGCGGTCGGACGCCTTGAGCCGGAAAGCGCTGTCCGTGCCCATGAAGGGCGACAGGTCGAACACATAGTCGTCGAAGGACAGATAGTTGAGCACGCCGGCGCGGCTGAATTCCTGGCTCGAGCCCTTGCGCATGATCAGGGACGGCACGCCGTCGGCGCTAACGATGCGGCCTTCCTGGGCGGTGTAGGTGGTGGCGCCCCGCTTCTCCTGGATGTGGATGAAAAGGTTCTTCAGGAGGCCGTTCTGGTCGATCCGCTGGACGTAGACCGTGAGGTTGTCGCCGGCCTGCACGAACTGGCCTTCCTTGACGAAGATCGCCGCCGCCTCGGTGCGCGCCTCATAGAGTTCACGGTGCATGGCGCGGTAGGTGATCGGCTGGACCCACAGGTTCAGGAACAGGGTCAGGGTCGCGAGCGCCGCGGCGATCTTCATGGCCGGGGCGAACATGCGCCAGCGGCTGAGCCCCCCGGCCGAGCAGACCACCAGCTCGTTGTCGGTCTGCATCCGGTTCAGCGCGATCAGCGCGCCGACGAACGCCGCGATCGGCAGGATCATGGACATCAGGCGGGGCAGGGCCAGGAACGTGACCTTGGCCAGCACCCAGGGGCTCTGGCCGCGCTCGACGATCACGTCCAGCGTGCTCAGGCTCTGGCTCAGCAGGGCGACCGCGGTCAGCGCCAGGATCGCCCAGCCGATGGGCGTCAGCAGCTGACGGAACAGGTATCGCTCGACGAGGGTCATGGATTCCGCGGGGGGCCGGACCAATTTCCCCTGCGGGCGTTGGACCGTGGTTGGCGGGGATGTATTACACGCCCGAGTCCGGCGGCGCCAACCGCCGCGTTCCCTTGTTTTCGCGCGCCTTGGCGCGCCAGTGGAGTTCGCCATGAAGATCGAGTTCGTCGGGTCCGTGTCCGGCCCCGCCGCCGTGGCCGTGCTGGTCCATGAAGGCCAGGATTTCTCGGGTCCGGCGCGTCAGTGGGACCAGGCCGCCGGCGGCGCGCTCGGCCGCGCTCTCAAGGGCGGCCGTTTCACCGGCGCCAAGGGCCAGAGCCTGACCCTGACCGCTCCCGCGGGAGTCGAGGCGGCCCAGATCACCGCCGTCGGCGCCGGCAAGCGCGACGGGTTCGACGACCTGGCGCTGGAGGCGGCCGCCGCCTCGGCCTTCGCGGCGGTGAAGCTGTCCGGCGCCGAGGTGCTGGCCATCGACGCTTCCGACCTGAGCCCCGCCCAGGCGGCCCGGGCCGCCTTCGGAGCCCTGCTGGCCACCTATCGCTTCGATCGCTACCGGACGACGGAAGCAGCCGACAAGAAGCCGTCGGTCACGACCATCCAGGTGGTCACCGCCGACGTGGCGGCCGCCCGGGCGGCCTGGTCGTCGCTGGAAGCCGTCGCCGAGGCGGTGTTCTTCGCCCGCGACCTGGTCTCCGAGCCGGCCAACATCCTGCACCCGGAAGAATACGCCCGCCGCTGCCAGGAACTGACCCGTCTCGGCCTGGAGGTCGAGGTCCTGGGCGAGGCCGAGATGGCGAAGCTCGGCATGGGCAGCCTGCTCGGCGTCGGCCAGGGCAGCGTGCGCGAAAGCCAGATCGTGGTCATGCGCTGGAACGGCGCCGGCGACGATTCCCGGCCGCTCGCCTTCGTCGGCAAGGGCGTGACCTTCGACACCGGCGGCATCTCAATCAAGCCGGCCGAGGGCATGGAGGACATGAAGTTCGACATGGGCGGCTCGGCCGCCGTGGCGGGGCTGATGCACGCGCTCGCCGGCCGCAAGGCCAGGGTGAACGCCGTCGGCGTGCTGGGCCTGGTCGAGAACATGCCCGACGGCAACGCCCAGCGTCCGGGCGACGTGGTCACCTCCATGTCGGGCCAGACCATCGAGGTCATCAACACCGACGCCGAAGGCCGCCTCGTGCTGGCCGACGCCCTCTGGTACACCCAGGATCGCTTCAAGCCCGCCTTCATGGTCGACCTGGCCACCCTGACCGGCGCCATGATCATCGCGCTCGGCCTCGACTACGCCGGCGTCTTCTCCAACGACGACGACCTGTCGGAAAAGCTGCTGTCGGCCTCGAAGGCCACGGGCGAGAACCTGTGGCGCATGCCGCTGCCGGCGCAGTACGAGAAGCAGATCGAGAGCGCCATCGCCGACATGAAGAACACGGGCGGCCGCCCCGCCGGCTCGATCACCGCCGCCCTGTTCCTGCAGAAGTTCGTCAATGGCGTGCCCTGGGCGCACATCGACATCGCCCCGACGGCCTGGAAGAAGGACGGCCGCACCCCGACCGTGCCCGAGGGCGCCGTGGGCTTCGGCGTGCGCCTGCTCGACCGCCTCGTGGCCGACCACTTCGAAGGTTGATCCATGGCGGATGGCGCCTGCGAGGTCTGGTTCTACCACCTGGAACAGGCGTCGCTGGACCGCGTGCTGCCCGAACTGCTTGAGAAGACCCTGGCCAGGGGCTGGCGGGCGCTGGTGCGCGCCGACAGCCCCGAGCGGATCGAACACCTCGACGGCTGGCTGTGGAGCTGGAAGGACGACAGCTTCCTGCCCCACGGCACGGCGGCCGAGCCCGATCCCGCGCGCCAGCCGATCCTGCTGACCACCGGGGACGGCAACCCGAACGGCGCTCAGGCGCTGTTCATCCTCGACAGTGCGGAATGCGGTCCGCTCGACGGTTTCGAGCGCTGCATCCTGCTGTTCGACGGCCGCGACGAGGGCGCGGTGGCCGAGGCGCGGCGGCGCTGGAAGACGTTCAAGGGCGACGGCAGGCCGATCTCGTACTGGCAGCAGAACGAGCGCGGCGGATGGGAGAAGAAGGCTTGAGACCAGTGCGCGTGGCAATCCTGGGAATGGCGCTGCTGCTGACGGCGTGCGCCAGCGGCTCGGAGCAGGGGCAGGCGCCGCTGCCGTCGGGCTACACCGCGCCCCAGGCGTCGCGTCCCGCCTATTCGCCGCGTCCCGAGCCCGCCGCCCCGGCCGACCAGTGCGGCGCGTCCGACCTGGCCTGGCTGGTGGGAAAGCCGAAGACCGAGATCCCGGTGCCGCTGCACCCGTCCCTGCGCCGCGTGGTCTGCACGACCTGCCCGCGCACCGAGGAATACATGCCGCGCCGCCAGACCATCCTGTTCGACCTGGACACCGGGGTCGTGCAGTCCGTCAGCTGCGGCTGAACCCAAGGAGAAACGACCATGCTGCGCCCGCTCGCCATCGCCGCCGTCGTCGCCCTGTCCGCCTGCGCCTCCGCCCCGGACGCCGCAGAGCACCCGTCGGTGCAGCGCGACATCGCCTGCGGCGCCCCGGACTACCAGTATCTCGTGGGCAAGAACCGCTCCGAGATCCCGGCCGCGCCCGCCGGGGCCATCTGGCGCGTCCACTCCACCGAGGACGCCGTCACCATGGACTACAACCCGCGCCGCCTGAACATCGTCTGGGACGCGAAGACGGGGATCGTGAAGACGGTGAGCTGCGGGTAGCCGCCCATTCCCACATCCCCCACGCAAGGACCTCCGCGGCATAGC